>NZ_JBJQLL010000005.1:0-263154 GCF_046486405.1 Escherichia sp. WS338
GCCAGTTGGTGATTTTGAACTTTTGCTTTGCCACGGAACGGTCTGCGTTGTCGGGAAGATACGTGATCTGATCCTTCAACTCAGCAAAAGTTCGATTTATTCAACAAAACCAAGATCGGAGTCTACGGGGTAGTTTTGACAGCACACGTTGTTCTCAACGGCGCTAAAGAAACATACACATTAAAAATGTGAGTAATTATTTTGAAAGAAAGTCATATATAAAATAATAATACGAGAAATGTTTTCATATTTAGTGTACTGTATACGGCCATTTATACAGGAAAAGCCTATGTCAGAACGTAAAGACTCAAAATCACGCCGTAATTATCTCGTTAAATGTTCCTGCCCAAACTGCACCCAAGAGTCAGAACACAGTTTTTCAAGAGTACAAAAAGGTGCCCTTTTGATCTGCCCTCATTGCAACAAAGTATTCCAGACAAATCTTAAAGCTGTAGCCTGATTGATTTTATTAGTAACAAGTATTTTTTATATTTTAATAATATATTTAAAGCAGATAATAAAAAACCCGCCTGAGCGGGTTTGAGATTGTGGTGCTTTTTGTGGGAGTCATCCACTTACGCACTTTGTTTTGCCATGCCAGCAGTTAGCTTCTGCTGTAAAACTATTCATGCAGCAAACCTGCACTTCACCACAATGGTTAGCATACTTTTCCTGATTAAGATTTTGCCAAATATGCTGGCCATTGTTTCATGTATTGGACCTCCTTACTTTTTATTAAAGAGATCCAATATTCACTACTCTGTCCGTATCTCTACTCAGGCATCAGCCTTCTTCGTTATCGTATACAGACGAGCGATGAATTTTAATCAGTAATGATGACATTTACTGCTGCAGGACCTTTAGCACCACTCTCTATAGAGAAGGTAACCTTTTGACCTTCAAATAAGGTTCGATAATTATCATTCTGAATCGCAGAAAAATGCACAAACACATCTTTACTACCATCAACAGGAGAAATAAAGCCGAAACCTTTATCAGCGTTAAACCATTTTACTAAACCAGTCATTTTATTTGACATTCTACATTCCTTAACTTGAGCCTTTCGGCATAAATGGTTTGCATAACAGAAACGACTTCGTACTTAATTGGAGAGACTCAAAGAAGGAATAAGTGAATAACACCTGAAATGAGAACTGCTTTAGTAAACTACTTCGTATATCGTCTGTTCTTCAAACCGACGCAGTCATTAACTCATAGTTGAACATATGAAGC
The DNA here is from genome assembly GCF_046486405.1 of Escherichia sp. WS338. Taxonomy (NCBI): domain Bacteria; kingdom Pseudomonadati; phylum Pseudomonadota; class Gammaproteobacteria; order Enterobacterales; family Enterobacteriaceae; genus Escherichia; species Escherichia sp. WS338. The sequence continues at coordinate 1,234 of NZ_JBJQLL010000005.1, forward strand.
AATGTTTATTTTAGACATCCAGCCACCTTCAACCCTATCAAAAAAGTAGTTTTCTCCAGGAACGTGTGTATGGTGCACCAGGTTATCAGTATTAAGGAGTTTTTCTGTCCCCTAAAATGACAGGAATTGTCAAAAACTTTGACTACAAAAGCAGCAAAGGTCTTATATTCCCATCCGATGGCGTATCGATGCCCAGCTTCACGTTTCAGCTCTCAATCTTCGAGATGCAGAAGAAATTACCACAGGATTACGCGTGGAATTTTGCCGGATAAATGGTTCGCGTGGACCTTCAACTGCCAATGTTTATCCCGGGATGAGATTCAATATCTCTATTGCCCCATTTAAAGCACAAAAACCCGCTTATAAGCGGGTTTTCTACTTTTTTCTAAACGTCGGATACACAAAGCCCATCGTTGAGAGAATCTTATCCATGTTTTTTGAAAAATGCAAACATCATGTCGCCATCTTCAGCAAAAATCATTTATCTCGTCACCTTCCTCAATTGCGCTTCCGCGTATGCTTCTTCCTGCCAGCACTTTGTTACCAGTTTATCAATGACGTCCGCATACCCCTTATACCACTGATAATCGGTCAGGTCTGGTACCAGCTTCTGGACATGACGTCGTGCCAGCGTGGTCGGTAAACGACTAAATCGGTTTCCATTACAACGCCCACAAATCTTATATACCGGTACGCCATGAAACCGGGTTCTTTTTTCATCCAGAACAATCCCTTTACCCTTACACCCTCTGCACGCTGTGCTGACTTCGCCCTTACCATGGCAATGCTGACATAGTTCCTTCACCCATTCTTCCTTGATTACAGATTCCCCGCGTCTGTAGTGTTTCACCACTTCGCGCAATACATTATAAAATCCCGTACCTGAACAATGCTCACAGCGAGCCTTACTTGCCGCAGACCTGGAGTAATCAGCAAAGGCAAAATTCACGAGGTAAGGAATAATCTGTAACCGGATTTCTTCACTCAATTTGTTCAATGTCGGGTTATCCAGTGCCATCGCGTAATTTAGCAGGCCTTCAATCGCAAACTGAGGGTCCTGAACACCAACTTTTGCCAGAAATAAGGCCAACCCAAGTGGTGCTTTCGACTGCACCATCCCCTGCGCTGCCATTACATCCGTAATTGTTAAACAACCGGTGCCTGTCGCTGGAGCGTCATCGCTCAATTTTGGAGATTTTGGGGAGTAATATTTTGGTAAGGCTTCAAGGTTCATGCTCGTTCTCCACTTACGCCAGTACGCCAGTTGCCAGCGCGCGATCGATAAAACGAAATATCAGCTCCAGTTGGGAGCCATACTTCTCTTCAAATGCCACTGTATCCGTATGCAGCTCGTTGTGATGCTTTCTGCACAAAGGCAACACAAAGAGATCATGTGCTTTTGTTCCCATTCCGCCCTGCCCGTGACCAATCAGATGATGCGGATCGTCGGCTGGCATACCGCAGCAAGCACACGGCTGTGTCTTAACCCAACGAGTGTATTTCTCCTTAACCCAGCGGCGACGTTTAGGCAGCTTCATGAAAGATTCCGGAGACTCTGGATCAACGTTGATGCTTACCACCGTCTTTTCCTGTGGTGGTTTTTGTTGCTGGTGGGCGTAAGGCAACGGTGCAAGATTTTTTGTGCGTTGTTTCAATATGCTGGTGGCGGTCTGCTCTCCCGGTACGATGTCGCTTTCGCGGTACACCGAGCAGATTTTTTCCGCTGGTAATCCCAGCGAACGACGCGATACAGCCTCAGGTAGTGCATCCACCACCTGATTGCAGACCGCCCACCAGGATAATTCAGCCAAAGATAATTCCCGCTCCTGCGTACCGCTTATTGCGTGACGGATGACGTCAATCACCCATGCTGTCAGATTTTGTTGAGCAAGCAGCTCCAGTGATTCCGATGTCTGGTCACGCAGTTGGTTGTCGCAGTGCCAGCACAACACCATTGCGCCGGTACCATAACGGTGAATGACTGTTTCAGTGTGATGGTAATCGCCATTAGGCCACTGGCAGGATGTAATATGACGTAATAGCCAGTCAGACAATGCGCCAACGCCGCCAGCAGCACGAATCACCCGTTCGTTACTAAAAAACGGCAGCAATGTTTTGTCTTCCGCCAGCGGCTGGCGAACGGCAGGAACGACTCCGGATGGCAGATTACGCATGCTTTTTGGTTCCGGTTCCACCAGCACTCGAGGATTATGAAATATCTGTATGGATTCACGGCCCGGCTTAAGGACCACCAGCCCAAGCTCAGGCACCAGAACAGGTCTAAGTAATACCCGCACGTTACCTCCAGATCCGTTGCTGGAAAGTGCGGGACGCACGTGGTGGGCGTTCGGAATAAGGCAGCCTGACAGAGATTATCCAGTGCCGATAGTCGAGACTGAGAGCTTTCTTAACCTCGAACCCGCGCCTGCAGTAAGAATGAATCAGCCATTCGGCCTGTTCTGCAGTGCATGGAGGGTGCTGGAACCATTCAGACTTGAATGCGTGAGAATACCGCCCGTGCGTGCAGGCAAGAACGGGCGAATTATCAGAATTGTAATATTTTACGTTGCGTGCCATCGGTTTTCTCCGGTGGCACGGTGTTACTCAGCGGGAGTTCAGCCCCGCGCAAGATTGTAGATGAGTTTATTCTTCTGCAAAAGCTGAAAAGCCTGCTTTTATTCCGATCTCTTTCAGTGCCTGTAATGAAGTGACAAACTCACCTTCGCGCAAGATAAATCCGTCTGTCACTCGACCATCCACAAAATTAATTAACGCAGCCCCATTCTTTCGCAAACACATAATGCGGTAATGACTAACAAGATTTCCATTTTCAACGCACACAGCATAGAGGCCATCTTCACAAAAAATTTTACGCAGTTCTTCGATGTTCATCATCAGAATCCTTCCGGATAATTAGCTCTCCCCTTTAAGGGACCATCCCTCTTATCCCTGCGCGCTACTTAAGTATTTTTGATTCTATTCCGGCACCGTCCAGAACTTCAAACGCGTTGAAAATAAAAACAAAAACCCGCCGAAGCGGGTTAAGTGCGGGTGCGTTGAGGATGCCTGCCACATCAGAGGTGGCGAGGGATTTCTCCCTCGCCGGGTCTCTTACTCCTCAGGTTCGTAAGCTGTGAAGACAGCGACCTCCGTCTGGCCGGTTCGGATTCGTACCTCGCAGAGGTCTTTCCTCGTTACCAGTGCCGTCACTATGACGGTTAAACAGATGACGATCAGGGCGATTAACATCGCCTTTTGCTGCTTCATAGCCTGCTTCTCCTTGCCTTCCGGCACGTAAGAGGCTAACCTACATGTGTCTAGCATGAAATTGGCCTCAGATTAATGTTAAGCGTCTTGCAGGACGCGTAATGTTAACTGGGGCTTTTCTCTATCTGCCTTTGGTGTTCATGCCCGAGGCAGATAGCCTCAAGCACCCGCAGCCATTCTACTTAACTACCTTTACCTCGCCAATATGAAATCAGTCAGAAAGGCGATCCATAAGAACAATAGCAAGACAATAAATCGCCATTACAGCCGTAATAGCCAGCGCACATTTGAGAACCAGCACCACAACCTCCTGTATTGGACGTACACCAGTCCTGATGAATATGAGGCTGTCTCGTCAGTGATTCAATACAACTATTGGGTATAGTTTCTCTGATTTTTTCTGTGGAAATGGGGCTCAACCACTAGTCACCACCAGCACTTCTTTTAATACGCAAAGTCCGACACAAGCTAACCTTCTAGTCCGCTTTGAGCAAGGAGCGGAAGTCAGTCCAAATTAGCCAAATTCTCGCAACAAGCTGTTGCCACCATACCGACCAGGGACAAATAATTCGCTTAAGCCTCCATGAATGTCATTGAATAACTTTACAACAACCACCACCTGCCGGCTTTGTTATTTTATGTTGACTAGCAGCAGAACCTCACAGGCCATTGTGGTCAGAAGCGGTCTGAAAAAACTAAGTTAGTAGAATTCAGACCACTCCAGATAACATTTTTTATTTTATAAAAACATACCTACTGAGATAATTTAAAAAAGTTTTCGTATCTAAAAAGTAAGCAGGATATGCATTTTTTAATTCACTAATTGAACTAACAGAAACCATAGCCACTTCACAGCCTTTATTTTCCGCGCAGTATTTTTCAGACTCGACATAAGCTTCTGCCGCCTTCGCATGATTGTGATTTTCGAAGCTCTTTATATTTATATTCCGCTTTATGGTATCAACAACAATTATGCAAAGTCCTTTATCATATTTTTTGCTACCCTCAATATGGCTAACTACGGCATTGTAAGCAGCTAATATATCGAAAACATTCAACTCGACGGATAAATAACTTAATTCTTCTGATATTTTTATATAACTCCCAGATGGTTCTTTTTCATACTCAAGTTTATAAAAAAGCTCTGATACCAATTCAAAAAACCTAAGCCATCTTGCATCACCAAAACCAGATTTCAATGATTCCTTTCGAAACAAACCAACCATTTCAACTGCTGTAGCCCAGCTATGTTGAATAGCTGTTCTTATTTGCATTTCAATGCGCAACCCATTTAAAGATGGAAATTTTTTATTTTGGAATGAATAGACCATATGAAAGCTTCTATAACCAGAATCTTTCACGTCTATCATGTAATCATCCATTCTAACTAGTTCATGTGAGAATTTAGATGATTTTATTTTATTAACTAAATCATACACTTGATCCAGATTATTTAAAATAGCCCGGCACCCACCAAGATCCTGCATCTTATTTAACTTCATATCAGGAAATCTAGAAAGCTTAGTAACAATGGAAGGCATCCTCTTAATTCTAGAGGATAGTAACGCATTTTTGTTTAAGGAAATAGCCTCTCTTTCCATATAAAATTGTATTTTACTTAAAGGATATAAATGCAACATCCTCCACTCATGAAGAATTTGTACATCTTCCTCTTTATATTTTTCACCTGTACCAAACTGAGAAACTAATCTATCCCCAGCTCTTCCAACTTCCTTTTTTGAAACAGATAAAATGTGCATAGTAAGAGGCCTTATAATAAAATTATGCTAGTTTAGGAATTACAACTTACAAAGACCCGACAGCGGACAAGGTTAACAAACCAGCGCCAATTAAGAGAGCTAGTCCGTGCCAGTATGGCATCAGGGTAACTGAAATGAATTGGATGCACCAGACGTGCGACAAGGAGCCTGCTTGAAAAAGGGAATTAAAGCTGTTTTTTAACCAATTGGCTGATCGCTACTCCTCAACTTGCGGATTTATGACGTTTTAGTGCCCGAAACTGAATGTAATCATTCGTTGGAGTGGCTCGAAAAAATCCACGAAAATGCTCACATCAGACTAGAAGTACCGTACATGAGGGCATTTTTGAATTCCATTTCGCGGGATGGAGGTGACCAGCTCCCGTTTTTAACTCACAGTTTCGTTAGTAACGTCCGCTGTTGGCACAAAGCGGACAACCACGCCAGATCTACCCTGTGCCATGAAAAATGAGAATGTCAATTCACTCCTGAACTAATGCTTTTTAATCTAGTAACGTCTAAAATATCTAACATTATCCCTGATAAAATGCCAGTATGCGCTGCATAACTTCACTCTTCCGGCACTCGCGGCAGATTATGTTCTGACGCCTGTCGTAGCGACGTATTTCTCCGTCAGGTAATGACCAGATAAGGTCCGGATCAACCGCAGATGGTTTCTTCAGCTTTGCCCTTGAGAGCTTTTTACGGGCATTTTGCCAGTCCTTACGCGCCTGTTCAGACGGGAATAACCCGTAACCAGAGTTGTATACATCGCCGCTGGCAACCAGCTCTCTTGCGAGAACGCTCATCAGATATCTTGTCGCACCTGTCTTGACTTCCAGTTGCCGTAACGTCTCACGCCCACTCCGGCGTACGAGTTCAACAACCTGCCCTTTAATTTTTTCCCGCTCTTCTTGTGTAAAAACTTTTGCCACAAGTCCCCCTTAAAATTATCTCATGACCTGAAATCAACACTTATCCCCTGAAACCAGGCGGAATTTCTGTATCCGGTTCAGAAATATGATTCACACAACGCTGTACAGGTGAACGTCCCAGGCGGATGACCAGTTCGTCCCATTTTTCGCGGAGTTTTGACGGGCTCATGATGTTTTTTACCCAGAATGGATCCCGCTGTACCCGACCAAACATTTCGCAAATTTGTCTGTGGCTTCTGCCATCCAGCATCCGCATTGTGCGCACGTCATTGGCCCAGGCTGTCCAGTTAGGCTCTTTTGGTCGCATGATCTCTCCATCGTCGCTGGCAGCCTGTTCGTAAAGGTTCACGATCCGCCCCCAAATCCACTGCGCACACGCCAGATCCTCCCTGCTACCCCACTGGCGTTTTTTCACACTAAACACAACCGCGTCGGGGTTCCGGGTTAAAAAATCCTGTTCAGTCGTCTGCGGGTCCGGTTGCGAAGCTTCCGGACGAAAAGTGTTTTTATTCTCTGTAGTAATCTCTGTTGTATTCTCTGTAAGATCATCAGGCCATTTTGACCCGATGACATTGGGTCGTTTTGAACCAATGGAGCGTTTCATTTTGACCTCTTCCATCGTGTCATTTTGACCTGATGGAGCGGCGCATTTTGAACCGATGGATTCGTTCAATTTGCCACCATCTAAAAGCTCGCTCCCATAGTTGATCGTGTAGAAATTGGTCATATCGCGCTTTGATTTATTGAGCTTTTCACAACGCAAAAGCCCCAGCGTTTTCAGACTTGCAAACGCGCGCTTTAACGTTGACTCTGACCAGAATGGGAACTGTTCCAGCCATTGTTCCGTTGTGTTATAAATCCAGCGAACACCATCACATTCCATACCGGAGTTGGTATCTCTCAACCAGTAGTGCAGTTGTTGCAAAACAATGGCTTCGTTTAAGCCGATTTTCATTGCCAGCTGCGTGTTTATAACCAGTGGGCGTTCAGCAAAAAGAAGACTCATAATTCCATCCAGCTTTTTGTTGGTATTGCTGTCGATACGCAAGCTTGAAAGCAATTGCTTTTTCTATAAGTTCGTCAGTTTCACGATCTACAACGGCAGGATCTGCAAAAAGCAGTCCGGATTCCACCACATCGCCATATTCTTTATTTAACCCGGCGATCATGTACGTAATACTTTTTCCATCACTGATCTCACGATACAACCTGAAATCACTAATCCGGATAGCCTCCATAATTGCAGGCACTAGCGCTGTGAACTTTTCACGCTTATCCCTGGTGTCGATAGCCTTCCAGCGTTCGAATATCTTCACTCGATTAACGCTAAGCGCTCGCTGATCAACCGCGCCACCTTCATATGTGACACGCTGAACATCGATGTTCGGGCGCTCTTTCAAAGCCCAGAATGCTTCAGTGATTAATATCGTCGCCTGCTCCTGTGTCATTCCTGGTCGACATATCCAGGCATCCAGAGCCTCACGAGCCTGTTCAGGAGTGATTTTCATTGTTCAACCGCCCCGCCCGCTTCGTCTTACGATATTCGTCATAAACTTTGGGATCATACTGAAGCTCCCCGCCAGATGCCTCCTGTAGACGCATCGCGCGACCTTCAGGAACCAGTATCCCCCAAGCAGCAACACTTGCCAGTCTCACTCCTGCGGCATTGGCAAGCTTTGTTTTGCTGCCAAAAAAAGTAATTGCGTCAACTTTAAGCATCAAAGCCCCCTCTTGTTAGACTTTTCTAACATTATTGTGCGCGGGATACCTAAGTCAAGAAAAATTAGAATTACCTAACTATGGATACAAGAACCCTAGGCCAGCGAGTTCTGGCGCGACGAAAAGAATTACGCTTAACACAACGAGAAGCTGCGCGCCTCGCTGGAGTTGCTCACGTCACAATTTCACAATGGGAAAGAGACGAAACCCAGCCAGTCGGAAAACGATTGTTTGCTTTAGCGGATGCTCTGAAGTGCTCACCTACATGGCTAATGTTTGGTGACGAAGACAAGGCACCAGTGCCTGCACAAGAACTTCATGTGGAAACAGAGCTAACTCCCAACCACAAAGAATTGATCGAATTATTCGATGCTCTTCCATCTTCCGAGCAGGAAGCCTTGCTGTCTGAAATGCGCGCAAGAGTAGAAAACTTCAACAAACTCTTCGAAGAAATGCTTAAAGCGCGTAAAAATAAATCAATAAAATAACATTCTTTTCAAGTGATTAGTTGCGCCCACTCTTTTTGTTAGATCAATCTAACAAAAAACACTTGCCTCTCATGTTAGGTTATTCTAAATTACTTTCCATCAAGACACCGCACGGTGTTCTCAGCAAACAGTTCCGCGACCCCGGCGTTAAGGGGAAATGAGGTCAGCATGGATACTATCGATCTTGGCAACAGCGAATCTCTGGTATGTGGCGTGTTCCCCAACCAGGACGGTACGTTCACCGCGATGACATATACCAAAAGCAAAACGTTTAAAACCGAATCTGGCGCGCGTTGCTGGTTAGCCAGAAACACTGACTGATGAGGCTGACGATGGAATTTAAAGATTTACCGTCTGATGTACAGAAAACAGCAGCTCATACATTGCATTCTGTGCTGCGAGAAATCGGGAAAGATATTGCAAGCGAGCCAGCAAAAGATCTGGCCCGGAAAATCAAGACCGCTTTCGTTGAGCTTTATAATGTTGGCACTGACTCTGAAACTGTCGAGACCAAGACCGTAAGTTCACCAATATTCTCACTTGAGCCAGGCGTATTATCAGGTGAAATATGCACCGAGATTTCCAGCGAACTGCTTCCGGTAATACGAGAAGCAATTTGCCGTCGCGGTTTGGATGGAAGTTACGATCATGACGTCCTGCAAGTTCTCAGGACAATGGTGACTTCACTGGGGATTTGATCCCTGCGTCCTCTAACCTTTTGATATAGCGGTCCTCCAAGAAGCGGTAAATTTTGTCGAAATCATCTTTCCCCTCTGGTTTATTCAGAGGATTACAGGACCCGTAAGTAGCGGCATACATTTCAACCGTTTTATCAAAAATATAAGAGACAAATTCTTCTTTAGTCATATAGATTTCCTTCTTGGTTATTCGGAATAAGAAGGATACCACCTCGCCTGACGTGGTTAAAAGCAGGCACACAACACGAAAGCGCACGGCGAAGTTCGTCTCACTGTACGGTGTCGTTAAATTTAATTCGACCGTGCGCTTCCGGTTGTGGCAACCCGCGAAATGGCGCGGCGGTAAGTATGGCAGGGTTATTCCTTCCCCGTTGAGGACACCGAGTTGTCAGGTTGACCATACGCTTAAGTGACAACCCCGCTGCAACGCCCTCTGTTATCAATTTTCTGGTGACGTTTGGCGGTATCAGTTTTACTCCGTGACTGCTCTGCCGCCGTTTTTAAAGTGAATTTTGTGATGCGGTGAATGCGGCTAAGCGCACGCGGAACAGTTAAAACCAAAAACAGTGTTATGGGTGGATTCTCTGTATCCGGCGTTAATTGTTAACTGGTTAACGTCACCTGGAGGCACCAGGCACTGCATCACAAAATTCATTGTTGAGGACGCGATAATGAAAACGTTATTACCAAACGTTAATACGTCTGAAGGTTGTTTTGAAATTGGTGTCACTATCAGTAACCCTGTATTTACTGAAGATGCCATTAACAAGAGAAAACAAGAACGGGAGCTATTAAATAAAATATGCATTGTTTCAATGCTGGCTCGTTTACGTCTGATGCCAAAAGGATGTGCACAATGAATTCAGCATTTGCGCTTGTTCTGACAGTTTTTCTTGTTTCCGGAGAGCCAGTTGATATTGCAGTCAGTGTTCACAGGACAATGCAGGAGTGTATGACAGCAGCAACCGAACAGAAAATTCCCGGTAACTGTTACCCGGTCGATAAAGTTATTCACCAGGATAATATCGAAATCCCGGCAGGTCTTTAAAACAGTTCCGTAATAAATATCCGGTTTCATTCTTATATGCCAGCAATGGCAGGGATTTGTTCATCCTTAAATCTGTCATGAGGTTAAAACAAAATGAGTAAAGTCTTTATTTGCGCCGCTATTCCTGACGAACTGGCAACAAGGGAAGAAGGCGCTGTGGCTGTAGCCACAGCCATTGAAGCTGGCGACGAACGCCGTGCTCGAGCAAAATTTCACTGGCAGTTCCTGGAACATTATCCGGCTGCTCAGGACTGCGCTTATAAATTTATTGTCTGCGAGGATAAACCTGGCATACCCCGCCCTGCCCTCGATTCATGGGATGCTGAATATATGCAGGAAAACCGCTGGGATGAGGAGTCTGCTTCTTTTGTCCCGGTTGAGACTGAATCCGATCCGATGAACGTCACTTTTGACAAGCTGGCCCCTGAAGTACAGAACGCTGTCATGGTTAAGTTCGACACATGTGAAAACATCACCGTTGATATGGTTATTAGCGCACAGGAATTGTTGCAGGAAGACATGGCAACATTCGACGGACATATCGTTGAAGCGTTGATGAAAATGCCAGAAGTTAACGCCATGTATCCGGAGCTTAAGTTGCACGCCATTGGGTGGGTTAAGCATAAATGTATTCCTGGTGCTAAATGGCCCGAAATTCAGGCAGAGATGCGCATCTGGAAAAAACGTCGCGAAGGTGAACGCAAGGAAACCGGAAAATACACGTCTGTTGTTGATCTCGCCCGCGCCAGAGCCAATCAACAGTACACTGAAAATTCAACAGGAAAAATCAGCCCGGTCATTGCTGCCATTCATCGCGAATACAAGCAGACATGGAAAACACTGGATGACGAACTGGCCTACGCTCTCTGGCCTGGTGATGTGGATGCCGGAAACATTGACGGCAGCATCCATCGCTGGGCAAAAAAAGAAGTTATCGACAACGACCGCGAAGACTGGAAGCGTATCTCGGCATCAATGCGCAAACAGCCTGATGCCCTTCGCTACGACCGCCAGACTATTTTTGGCCTTGTCCGTGAGCGTCCGATCGACATTCACAAAGATCCCATAGCACTGAACAAATATATCTGCGAATACCTGACGACAAAGGGCGTGTTTGAGAATGAAGAAACAGACCTGGGCACTGTTGATGTTCTCCAGTCATCAGAAACACAAACTGATGCAGTGGAAACTGAGGTATCTGATATCCCAAAAAATGAAACCGCGCCGGAAGCTGAACCATCTGTAGAGCGTGAGGGGCCGTTCTATTTCCTCTTCGCAGATAAGGACGGAGAAAAATACGGTCGCGCAAACAAACTTTCTGGTCTGGATAAGGCACTGGCTGCTGGCGCCACTGAAATCACAAAAGAAGAATATTTTGCCCGAAAAAATGGCACATACACGGGCTTACCGCAAAATGTAGATACCGCTGAAGATTCAGAACAACCAGAGCCGATAAAAGTTACCGCTGACGAAGTAAACAAAATTATGCAGGCAGCCAATATCAGCCAGCCTGACGCCGATAAGTTGCTTGCTGCATCACGTGGTGAATTTGTTGAAGGGATTAGTGACCCGAATGATCCGAAATGGGTTAAGGGGATCCAGACCCGCGATTCTGTGAACCAGAACCAGCATGAATCGGAACGGAACTACCAAAAAGCGGAACAAAACAGCACAAATGCGTTACAAAACGAGCCAGAAACGAAACAGCCTGAACCAGTGGCGCAACAGGAAGTGGAAAAAGTCTGCACCGCCTGCGGTCAGACCGGCGGCGGCAACTGCCCTGATTGTGGCGCGGTGATGGGCGACGCAACATACCAAGAAACATTCGATGAAGAGTATCAGGTTGAAGTTCAGGAAGATGATCCGGAGGAAATGGAAGGCGCTGAACATCCACACAAGGAGAACACTGGCGGCAATCAGCATCACAATAGCGATAATGAAACTGGCGAGACGGCAGATCACTCAATTAAGGTGAACGGTCATCACGAAATCACATCCACCAGCAGGACGTGTGACCATCTAATGATCGACCTTGAAACCATGGGAAAAAATCCTGATGCCCCGATCATCTCAATAGGTGCAATATTTTTCGATCCGCAAACCGGAGATATGGGACCGGAATTTAGTAAGACTATCGATCTGGAAACTGCTGGCGGAGTCATTGATCGGGACACCATTAAATGGTGGCTTAAGCAATCACGCGAAGCGCAATCTGCCATTATGACCGATGAAATCCCGTTAGATGATGCACTGTTACAATTGCGGGAATTTATCGACGAAAACTCCAGTGAATTTTTTGTTCAGGTTTGGGGAAATGGAGCCAACTTCGACAACACGATTTTGCGCCGTTCATACGAACGGCAGGGGATCCCCTGCCCGTGGCGTTACTACAACGATCGCGATGTACGCACAATCGTTGAGCTGGGGAAAGCCATAGACTTCGATGCCAGAACGGCTATTCCATTCGAAGGTGAGCGCCATAATGCACTTGATGACGCCCGTTACCAGGCAAAATACGTTTCAGTTATCTGGCAAAAACTGATCCCGAGTCAGGCTGATTCTTAATGTTCAACTGTCGCCGGTTGTGACTGGTATTCTGCAACCGGCGCTCGTCTGATGTAAGAGATAAAGAAATCGATGAGCGAAGTAATCATGATTGTCTCTCCCGGCAAATGGGTATCCGAAGAGCAGTTAATTGCGCTGAAAGGAATAAAAAAAGGTACGTTAAAAAAGGCCCGGGAAAAATCGTTTATGGAAGGAAGGGAATATAAGCATGTCGCTCATGACAGTATGCCATGGGATAACAGTCCATGCTTTTACAACCTGGAAGAAATTGATCGCTGGATTGAGCGCCAGGCATCAGCGAGACCAAGACGTCATCTTACTTGACTAAAAGCCACACTAACTAATGAGAGAAGTTGAAATGAAATATCCGACAGGCGTGGAAAACCATGGAGGGAAATTACGTATCTGGTTTGTTTATAAAGGCGTAAGAGTCAGGGAAAATCTGGGGGTTCCTGACACAGCAAAAAACAGGCGCGTTGCAGGTGAACTACGCTCCTCTGTTTGTTACGCAATAAAAACTGGTGTTTTCGACTATGCAAAACAGTTTCCCTCCTCACGCAATCTGGAAAAATTTGGTGAGGCCCGACAAGATTTAACCATAAAAGAACTGGCTGAAAAATTTCTGGCACTGAAAGAAACTGAAGTCGCCAAAACATCACTCAACACATACCGTGCCGTCATCAAAAATATCCTGAGCATAATCGGTGAAAAAAATCTTGCCTCATCGATTAATAAAGAAAAATTACTGGAGGTTCGTAAAGAGCTACTGACTGGATACCAGATCCCCAAAAGTAACTATATTGTTACACAACCAGGGAGATCGGCTGTAACTGTAAATAATTACATGACAAATCTTAACGCCGTGTTCCAGTTTGGTGTTGATAACGGTTACCTGCCAGATAATCCGTTTAAGGGGATCTCGCCATTAAAGGAATCAAGAACCATTCCGGATCCTCTTTCGCGGGAGGAATTTATCCGTCTTATCGATGCGTGCAGAAATCAGCAAGCAAAAAATTTATGGTGTGTTTCTGTTTATACTGGCGTTCGCCCTGGTGAGCTGTGTGCACTTGGATGGGAGGACATAGATCTGAAAAATGGAACAATGATGATCAGGAGAAATTTAGCAAAAGACCGTTTCACGGTACCAAAAACACAGGCGGGAACCAATCGGGTCATTCATCTTATTAAGCCAGCAATCGACGCTCTCCGGAGTCAGATGACATTAACGAGACTGAGCAAAGAGCATATCATTGATGTTCACCTCAGAGAGTATGGCAGAACAGAAAAACAAAAATGCACCTTTGTTTTTCAACCTGAAGTGTCAGCGAGAGTAAAAAATTATGGTGACCATTTTACCGTTGACTCAATAAGGCAGATGTGGGACGCAGCGATAAAACGTGCCGGACTCCGCCATCGAAAATCATATCAGTCGAGACATACTTATGCCTGCTGGTCGCTGACAGCTGGTGCTAACCCGGCATTTATAGCAAACCAGATGGGCCATGCAGATGCGCAAATGGTATTTCAGGTATACGGAAAATGGATGTCTGAAAACAATAATGCACAGGTAGCTTTGTTAAATACACAGTTAAGCGAGTTTGCCCCAACCATGCCCCATAACGAAGCAATGAAAAATTAATTTAATATTTATCAAATAGTTGACACGTATGACTCTTGAAATCCATAAATTCAAGCGCAGTGCCCAGCCATCCCGATACTGCTGCTTTCACCAAATCCTTAGTGCTTCTTTCGTGTTTTTCTATTGTCATAATGGTTATCTCTAAAAAAGAGGTAAGATGCGTACTACTTACTCGCCGTTATTGGTATTATTCAGAAAAAGTGAGTAAGACTTTGCAGCAATGTTTTTGATCCTGTTCAAATAAACTAATGGCATCAGCAACATGCTGGAAATCAAACGTATGGGTAATTAATTTTTCTGGTTTAATTAACCCTTTACTTAACCAGTCGATAACGACCGGAAATTTATTTGCATTTAAGCGTGAAGAGAAAATAGAGAGTTCTTTTCCGGTAATTCCTTGCTGAATCACTTCAGACGGTTCACTGGAGAAGCCCATCAATACAATACGTGCCGCTGGAGAAGCCAGCGTTACAGCCTCTTTCAGGATAGAAGGATGACAAGCCGCATCGATAATTAATGTCGGCTTGATGCCTTTTTCAGCGAAACTCTCGCCAAGCGGTGTCTGGCTGTTATTAATCGCCCAGTCTGCCCCGCTCTCTTTCGCTTTTTCCAGTCGTTCATCAATGCGATCGGCAACAATCACATTTTTAACGTTATAGACGCCTTTTAATACCTGAACGATCGTCAGGCCGATTGGACCGGCACCGTAAACCAGAACGGTATCATTTTCAGTCGGTTGACCATGACCGGTAACGTTAGCCGCAATGGTAAAAGGTTCGATCATCACCGCATATTGATCGGCCACTGCTTCAGGAATTTTCCACGCATTTTTTGCCGGAACCACGGCATATTCACTGAAACCACCGTCAGCGTGCACACCTAATACAGCCAGTGTCGTACAAACGTTCGGCTTACCTATAGAGCACGGATAGCAATGCCCACAGCTGACCACCGGATCGACAGCAACGCGTTCACCGACTCTGGCGCTTTCCACGCCTTCACCCACTGCATCAATGACGCCAAAGAATTCATGACCAATGACGCGCGGATATTTCGCAAAAGGATTATGCCCACGATAAATATGGCTATCTGAACCACAAATTCCGGCAAGTTTCACTTTTACTCGTACTTCACCCGCTGACGGGGTGGGTATTTCGCGTTCGATAATTGCCAGTTGATTCGGTTTTTCAATTAAAATGCTTTTCATTATCTTACTCCTTACCAGTTCCACAGCGTGCCATCTTCCAGACGTGCGACTGGCAGATAAGCAGGTTCATAGGGATATTTCGCCGCCAGCTTTTCATCGAATTCGATGCCAAGACCCGGTTTGTCTCCCGGATGCATATAGCCGTTATCGAAAGTCCAGTTGTGCGGGAAGACTTCAAGCATTTGTTCGGAATAACCCATGTACTCCTGGACACCGAAATTGGGGACCCACAGATCAAAGTGCAGCGCCGCAGCCATGCAGACTGGTGACAAATCGGAAGGACCGTGTGAGCCAGTACGTACCTGATACAGCGAAGCAAAATCGGCAATCCGGCGCATACCGGTAATTCCGCCTGCATGGGTCAGCGTGGTACGGATATAATCGATAAGTTGCTCTTCAATCAGTTGCTTGCAGTCCCAGATGCTGTTGAAGACTTCACCCACCGCGATGGGTGTGACGGTATGTTGGCGAATGAGACGGAAGCATTCCTGGTTTTCCGCAGGCGTCGGGTCTTCCATCCAGAACATGCGATAATCTTCAATGCTTTTACCAAAGCGCGCCGCTTCAATAGGCGTTAAGCGATGGTGCATGTCATGCAGCAAATGTTCATTAAAACCAAACTTGTTACGTACCGCGTCAAACAATTTCGGCATGAAATCGAGGTATTTCTCCGTCGACCACAGCTGCTCTTCCGGCCACTGTCCTTTAGTTGCGGGTTCATAAGCCAGACCTTTACCTTTCGACATGCCGTAGGTGGTTTTCATACCAGGGATTCCGCACTGCACGCGGATGGCTTTGAATCCCAGCTCCTGATGACGAGCATAATCATCCAGAGCTTCATCAATACTGTGACCGGTGGTATGGCAATAAACCATCACCCCTTCACGAGACGCGCCGCCGAGTAACTGGTAAAGCGGCATGTTGGCAGCTTTGGCTTTAATATCCCACAGCGCCATATCAACCGCTGAAATGGCCGACATCGTCACCGGGCCGCGACGCCAGTAAGCACCTTTATAGAAAAACTGCCAGATATCTTCGATACGGTGTGCATCGCGACCAATAAGCTGCGGACAAAGGTGATCCTGCAAATAAGAGGCCACGGAAAGCTCACGTCCATTTAGGGTGGCATCCCCAAGGCCCGTAATACCGTCCTCAGTGGTGATTTTTAATGTGACGAAATTACGCCCCGGACAGGTAACAAAAACTTCAGCCTTTACGATCTTCATGTTCGATTCCTTGCATCGCTTGTCGTGATGCATGAAATCTACGCAACTGAGCTACTACCATACAAGTATGAAGATCAAAAAAAGCCGGAGTGATCACAAAAAAAGGCGTATATTTGCGCCGTGAATGGTTGACAAAAGATGAAATAGAATACCTTTTGTCAGCTGACACATCCTCGTATCTTATTGATAAAAGGGATTTATATTCCTACGTGCGCCCCCAGCCCGCAACAATGATCAACATGCCGCAAAGCGCAATCAACGCCCCCGTCCAGTCATAAAGACTCAGTTTCACGCCATCCACAACGCGCAGCCACATCAACGCCGTGCAGACATAAACGCCACCATAAGCGGCGTAAACACGCCCACTCGCCGCAGGATGCAACGTTAACAACCAGACAAACAGCGCCAGTGAAATCCCCGCCGGAAGCAACAGCCAGATACTGGCGTTTCGTTTTAACCACAACCAGGGCAGAAAGCATCCAATAATTTCACACAGCGCAGTAGCAAAAAATAGTAACGTTGTTTTAATCATCTTTGTCACTTATTGACATCACGTATAGTTATAGGGCGACATAATATCATCAATATAAACACCCTCCTTGAACGTTTTGCGTTCGCAGTGGATGGTGTAGAATCAGCTTTAATCATTCATACAGGGAATGAATTATGAAAATCACTCTCAGCAAACGAATCGGCCTGCTCGCTTTTCTGCTGCCTTGCGCACTGGCATTGAGCACAACTGTTCATGCCGAAAATAACAAACTGGTGATTGAGTCTGGCGACAGTGCACAAAGCCGCCAGCGCGCCGCTATGGAAAAAGAGCAATGGAATGACACGCGTAATCTGCGCCAGAAAGTGAATAAACGCACTGAAAAAGAGTGGGATAAAGCCGACGCTGCTTTTGATAACCGCGATAAATGTGAGCAAAGCGCCAACATCAATGCCTACTGGGAGCCAAATACTTTGCGCTGCCTGGACCGTCGAACTGGCCGCGTTATTACCCCCTAACCTGTTATTGATTTAAGGAATGTAAGGACACGTTATGCCAAGCGCCCACAGTGTTAAGCTACGCCCGCTGGAGCGTGAAGATTTACGCTATGTACATCAACTCGACAATAACGCCAGTGTGATGCGTTACTGGTTTGAGGAACCCTACGAAGCCTTTGTTGAACTCTCTGATCTGTACGATAAGCATATTCACGATCAGAGCGAACGGCGCTTTGTGGTGGAATGTGACGGCGAAAAAGCCGGTCTGGTGGAGCTGGTGGAAATTAACCATGTTCATCGCCGCGCAGAATTTCAGATAATTATCTCCCCAGAATATCAGGGGAAAGGTCTGGCAACGCGTGCCGCAAAATTAGCAATGGACTATGGCTTCACCGTTCTCAATCTCTATAAGCTGTATCTGATCGTCGATAAAGAGAATGAAAAAGCGATTCACATTTACCGCAAGCTTGGCTTTACGGTTGAAGGTGAATTGATGCATGAGTTCTTTATTAATGGTCAATATCGTAATGCCATTCGCATGTGCATATTCCAGCATCAGTATCTGGCAGAGCACAAAACACCGGGTCAGACTCTCCTGAAGCCGACCGCACAATAGCATTAATAATAATCGATAGTATTTTTGATGGTGTAAACCCGTTCGACGGCGGGTTTTACTCCTTCATCAACAATGATTAGCTGACAGTCCACCGGATTGGCGTGACTGTCATATTCACAGCTCTGTTTTACATTACCAACCCTTTGATTATTCAGTAAAGTAACCGCTGTGTAATCTAATTTTTTGATCGGATCCGTTGATGGCGTAGCGCTGACAGATAATGTTTTGTCGTTACTTTTCGTGGTTTTACCCAGCGGATACCCCTGATCATCATAGCGATATTCCATCTGCATCTGTTTGCTGCTGGCTTTAATCACAAAGCCATTATCATCGGTTTCCCAGCTCACCCCGGCAGAAGGTAATTCTGCTAGCTGGCATTTTCCCTGCAAACGAACTCTCTTCTCCAGTGTCTGGGCATCACGGTAATAATTGGCGTCCAGTACCAGGGCAACCACGGTATTATTTTCCAGATCCAGTAATTCGAGTGAATCAAAACAGCCTTCTTCCGACAAAGTCCCCGAAACACGTTTCGTCACTTCACCTTGCTCATCCATTAATGTCTGAGTGAAATCTTTTACCGGACCACGCAGCGGATCAAAATCGAATTCATTAGAGAAACTGGCCATCTCAGGGGTAAATGAAAGTGTTACCTCTGTGCGGTCACATCCTGTGAGGAATATCGCGAGTAAGCATGGCAGTAATTTGTATTTCACAACAGTCACCAGAGAGTAGAGATGATTCTCAATCATAGTAGCAAATACAGTACTTTACACGTTAAATGCTATGCTTAAAGAAGTTATCTTCGCGTAAGGAGCTTATGATGAAACGCTCAACCTGCTGTGCCGCGCTTCTGCTCGCCCTCGCCTCACCCGCGGTACTCGCCGCGCCGGGATCCTGTGAGCGCATACAGAGCGATATATCACAGCGCATTATCAATAATGGCGTACCCGAAAGCAGCTTCACGTTAAGTATTGTACCCAATGACCAGGTTGATCAGCCTGATTCCCAGGTCGTCGGGCATTGCGCTAATGATACGCATAAAATTCTCTACACCCGCACCACCAGCGGTAACGTCTCTGCTCCCGCGCAGTCTACCCAGGATGGCGCGCCTGCCGAACCGCAGTAATACATTATCGACTGCACGCCGGATACGACACATCCGGCGATTTGAATATACAACATAATCCCACCTTATTACTCATACCCTTCTATTGATATGGATTAATAATTCTTAACCCAAAATAGGTAGACTCCCTCTATTGTTAGCGCGCTAAATATTCAATATATAAACTTTTATATAACGATAAAGAACAGGGAGTGAGTTATGTCCAAAAATGAACAAATGGTGGGCATCAGCCGCAGAACACTCGTTAAATCTACCGCGATAGGTTCTCTGGCGCTGGCTGCAGGCGGTTTTTCTTTACCGTTCACCCTGCGCAGTGCAGCGGCAGCGGTACAACAAGCCAGCGAAAAAGTGGTCTGGGGTGCCTGTTCCGTCAACTGTGGTAGCCGCTGTGCACTTCGTCTACATGTTAAAGATAATGAAGTGACCTGGGTGGAAACTGACAACACCGGCAGCGATGAGTATGGCAATCATCAAGTACGCGCCTGTTTGCGCGGTCGCTCCATCCGTCGGCGTATTAATCATCCCGACCGCTTGAATTACCCAATGAAACGCGTGGGCAAACGCGGCGAAGGCAAATTCGAACGGATTAGCTGGGATGAAGCCCTGGATACTATCGCCAGTAGCCTGAAAAAAACCGTCGAACAATATGGCAATGAGGCTGTATATATTCAGTACTCTTCGGGGATTGTTGGCGGCAATATGACCCGCTCTTCGCCATCCGCCTCGGCGGTCAAACGCCTGATGAACTGCTACGGCGGTTCACTCAACCAGTATGGCTCCTACAGCACCGCGCAAATCTCCTGTGCCATGCCCTACACCTACGGCAGTAATGATGGCAACAGCACAACGGATATTGAAAACAGCAAGCTGGTCGTGATGTTTGGTAACAACCCGGCAGAAACCCGCATGAGCGGTGGTGGCATCACTTATCTTCTTGAAAAAGCGCGCGAGAAATCGAACGCAAAAATGATTGTTATCGATCCGCGATATACCGATACGGCTGCCGGTCGTGAAGACGAATGGCTTCCTATTCGCCCGGGCACCGATGCCGCGCTGGTTGCGGGTATTGCCTGGGTATTGATTAACGAAAATCTCGTTGATCAACCTTTTCTCGATAAATACTGCGTCGGCTATGACGAAAAAACCTTACCCGCAGATGCACCAAAAAATGGTCACTATAAAGCCTATATTCTTGGTGAAGGAGACGACAAAACAGCGAAAACGCCGCAGTGGGCTTCGCAAATTACCGGTATCCCGGTGGACCGTATCATCAAACTGGCGCGTGAAATTGGCACAGCAAAACCCGCTTATATCTGCCAGGGCTGGGGACCGCAACGCCAGGCAAACGGCGAGCTGACTGCACGCGCTATTGCGATGTTGCCTATTCTGACGGGCAATGTCGGCATCAGCGGCGGGAATAGTGGCGCGCGTGAATCGACCTATACCATTACCATAGAACGCCTGCCGGTGCTGGATAATCCGGTCAAAACGTCAATCTCCTGCTTCAGCTGGACGGATGCTATCGATCATGGCCCGCAAATGACGGCAATCCGCGACGGCGTCCGGGGCAAAGATAAACTGGATGTGCCCATTAAGTTCATCTGGAACTACGCGGGAAATACCCTGGTTAATCAGCATTCTGACATCAACAAAACGCATGAAATTCTGCAGGACGAATCGAAATGCGAAATGATTGTGGTCATCGAAAACTTTATGACCTCATCGGCAAAATATGCCGACATTCTGCTGCCAGACCTGATGACCGTTGAGCAGGAAGATATTATTCCTAACGACTACGCCGGTAACATGGGATATCTCATTTTCCTTCAGCCAGTCACCAGCGAAAAATTCGAACGCAAACCGATTTACTGGATCCTGAGTGAGGTCGCGAAACGTCTTGGACCTGACGTCTATCAAAAGTTCACAGAAGGTCGCACGCAGGAACAATGGTTACAACATCTGTACGCCAAAATGCTTGCCAAAGATCCGGCGTTACCGTCTTACGACGAACTGAAAAAAATGGGTATCTATAAGCGTAAAGATCCCAATGGTCATTTTGTCGCCTACAAAGCATTTCGTGACGACCCCGAGGCAAATCCACTTAAAACGCCTTCCGGTAAGATTGAAATTTATTCCAGCAAGCTGGCGGAAATTGCCCGTACCTGGGAACTGGAAAAAGATGAAGTGATAAGCCCACTGCCGGTTTATGCCTCAACCTTTGAAGGCTGGGACTCCCCTGAACGTAGTACTTTTCCACTGCAACTGTTTGGTTTCCATTACAAATCCCGTACTCACTCGACCTACGGCAACATTGATGTCCTGAAGGCTGCCTGCCGTCAGGAGGTGTGGATCAACCCTATTGACGCACAGAAACGTGGGATTGCCAACGGCGATATGGTGCGGGTGTATAACCATCGTGGCGAAGTTCGGCTACCAGCCAAAGTGACACCACGCATTCTCCCTGGGGTTAGCGCTATGGGCCAGGGAGCCTGGCACGAGGCCAATATGTCTGGCGATAAAATCGACCATGGCGGCTGTGTGAATACGCTAACCACTCTGCGCCCTTCACCACTGGCGAAGGGAAACCCGCAGCACACTAATCTGGTCGAGATCGAAAAAATATAACCCACTACAACCATAAATTCTGGCATGACATTTTGTTTGAAAAGCAATAAGTGAGTAATGATGAAAATCCATACCACAGAGGCGCTCATGAAGGCTGAAATCAGCCGTAGAAGTCTGATGAAAACCTCCGCACTTGGCAGTCTCGCGCTGGCAAGCAGTGCTTTCACTCTGCCATTTTCCCAAATGGTCCGAGCGGCAGAGGCACCGGTAGAAGAGAAAGCGGTCTGGAGTTCCTGCACCGTTAACTGCGGGAGCCGCTGTCTGTTACGTTTGCATGTGAAAGATGACACCGTGTACTGGGTGGAGTCTGATACGACAGGTGACGACGTCTACGGTAATCATCAGGTTCGAGCGTGTTTACGCGGGCGCTCTATCCGCCGACGGATGAATCATCCTGATAGGTTGAAATATCCCATGAAGCGTGTCGGCAAGCGCGGTGAAGGTAAATTTGAACGGATAAGTTGGGATGAAGCCCTGGATATCATCAGTGATAATCTTCGGCGGATCCTGAAAGAATACGGCAATGAGGCTGTACATGTCCTGTACGGAACAGGCGTAGATGGCGGAAACATCACCAACTCGAACGTCCCGTACCGTCTGATGAACTCTTGCGGTGGTTTTCTCAGTCGCTATGGCAGCTACAGTACCGCTCAAATCAGTGCCGCAATGAGTTATATGTTCGGTGCCAATGATGGCAACAGCCCGGATGATATCGCCAATACGAAACTGGTCGTTATGTTCGGAAATAACCCGGCAGAAACGCGGATGAGCGGCGGTGGTGTCACTTACTACGTCGAGCAAGCCCGCGAACGTTCAAATGCACGCATGATCGTCATCGATCCACGTTATAACGACACAGCTGCCGGACGTGAAGATGAATGGCTGCCCATTCGCCCTGGCACCGATGGAGCACTGGCCTGTGCGATTGCCTGGGTACTGATTACTGAAAACATGGTCGATCAGCCATTTCTCGACAAATATTGTGTTGGTTACGATGAAAAAACGCTGCCCGCCAACGCACCACGTAACGCGCATTATAAAGCCTATATTCTGGGCGAAGGGCCTGACGGCATAGCTAAAACGCCGGAATGGGCAGCAAAAATCACCAGCATACCGGCAGAAAAAATTATCCAGTTGGCACGAGAGATCGGTTCAGCAAAACCTGCTTATATTTGTCAGGGTTGGGGGCCACAACGACACTCCAACGGCGAACAAACGTCCCGCGCTATTGCCATGCTTTCCGTTCTCACCGGTAACGTCGGCATAAACGGCGGCAACTCAGGTGTACGCGAAGGTAGCTGGGATCTGGGGGTAGAATGGTTCCCGATGCTTGAGAATCCTGTTAAAACGCAGATTTCCGTCTTTACATGGACAGATGCCATCGACCACGGTACGGAAATGACCGCGACCCGTGATGGTGTTCGTGGAAAAGAAAAACTGGATGTCCCCATCAAGTTTTTATGGTGCTACGCCAGTAACACATTGATCAATCAACATGGCGACATCAATCACACCCATGAGGTGCTTCAGGATGACAGCAAGTGCGAGATGATTGTTGGCATTGACCACTTCATGACTGCCTCGGCTAAGTATTGCGATATCCTGTTGCCCGACCTGATGCCAACAGAGCAAGAAGACCTTATCTCTCATGAATCTGCCGGGAATATGGGCTATGTGATCCTCGCCCAACCCGCAACCTCAGCAAAATTTGAACGCAAACCCATCTACTGGATGCTGAGCGAAGTTGCCAAACGCTTAGGACCAGACGTTTATCAAACCTTTACTGAAGGCCGCAGTCAGCACGAATGGATCAAATATCTCCATGCGAAAACGAAGGAACGTAACCCTGAGATGCCCGACTACGAGGAGATGAAAACGACCGGGATCTTTAAGAAAAAATGCCCTGAAGAACACTACGTCGCTTTCCGCGCATTCCGTGAAGATCCACAGGCAAACCCGTTGAAAACACCTTCGGGGAAAATCGAAATTTATTCTGAACGACTGGCGACGATTGCGGATACCTGGGAATTGAAAAAAGATGAAATTATTCATCCCCTTCCTGCGTATACCCCAGGTTTTGATGGCTGGGACGATCCCCTGCGGAAAACCTATCCACTGCAGCTAACGGGCTTCCACTACAAAGCGCGTACCCACTCCAGCTACGGCAATATTGATGTGTTACAGCAGGCCTGCCCACAAGAGGTGTGGATCAACCCTATTGATGCTCAGGCACGCGGTATCCGTCATGGCGATACCGTGCGGGTATTTAACAATAATGGAGAAATGCTGATTGCCGCAAAAGTGACTCCGCGTATTCTGCCTGGCGTTACCGCCATCGGGCAAGGTGCGTGGCTTAAAGCGGATATGTTTGGTGACCGGGTCGATCACGGCGGCAGTATCAATATTCTGACCTCTCACCGCCCTTCACCGCTGGCAAAGGGAAACCCGTCGCACAGCAATCTTGTCCAGATCGAAAAGGTTTAAGGAGTAGCCCATGACCACACAATATGGATTTTTTATCGATTCCAGCCGCTGTACTGGCTGTAAAACCTGCGAACTGGCGTGCAAAGATTTTAAAGATCTTGGCCCGGAAGTCAGTTTCCGCCGTATTTATGAATATGCTGGCGGCGACTGGCAGGAAGATAATGGCGTCTGGCACCAGAACGTGTTCGCTTATTATCTCTCCATCTCCTGTAACCATTGCGATGACCCCGCATGTACAAAAGTCTGCCCCAGCGGCGCAATGCATAAGCGTGAAGATGGCTTTGTGGTGGTTGATGAAGATGTTTGTATCGGCTGCCGCTACTGCCACATGGCTTGTCCGTACGGCGCGCCACAGTACAATGCTGAAAAAGGACACATGACGAAGTGCGATGGTTGTTATTCGCGCGTCGCCGAGGGGAAACAACCCATATGTGTCGAATCCTGCCCGCTGCGTGCACTTGAGTTCGGTCCAATTGAAGAGCTGCGCCAGAAGCACGGCACTCTGGCTGCCGTCGCGCCACTACCGCGCGCGCATTTCACAAAACCCAATATCGTTATCAAACCTAACGCCAACAGCCGCCCGACCGGCGATACCACTGGTTATCTGGCTAATCCGGAGGAAGTGTAAAATGGGAAATGGATGGCATGAATGGCCACTGGTTATCTTTACCGTATTGGGTCAATGCGTAGTAGGCGCGCTGATTGTTAGCGGAATTGGCTGGTTCGCCGCCAATAATGACGCAGACCGTCAGCGTATTGTCCGTGGCATGTTTTTCCTCTGGCTGTTGATGGGCATCGGGTTTATTGCCTCTGTCATGCACCTGGGATCGCCACTGCGAGCGTTTAACTCGCTGAATCGAATCGGAGCTTCTGGTCTGAGTAACGAGATTGCTGCCGGTTCCATATTTTTTGCCGTTGGCGGATTATGGTGGCTGGTGGCAGTCATCGGTAAAATGCCGCAAGCGTTGGGGAAACTCTGGTTACTTGTCAGCATGGCGCTCGGCGTCATTTTCGTCTGGATGATGACCTGCGTGTATCAAATCGACACAGTGCCAACCTGGTATAACGGTTACACTACGCTGGCTTTCTTCCTGACAGTATTGTTGAGCGGTCCAATACTTGCTGCCACAATTCTGCGGGCAGCCCGCGTTACATTTAATACCACACCATTTGCCATCATTAGCGTTCTGGCGCTGATCGCTTGTGCCGGGGTGATTGTGCTGCAAGGTTTGTCTCTGGCGTCTATTCACTCATCCGTACAACAAGCCAGCGCACTGGTACCAGATTACGCCTCCTTACAGGTCTGGCGTGTGGTATTGTTATGCACAGGTCTAGGATGCTGGCTTTGTCCGCTCATTCGTCGCCGTGAACCTCACGTTGCCGGACTTATTCTGGGGCTAATCCTCATACTTGGCGGTGAGATGATCGGGCGTGTGCTCTTTTATGGCCTGCACATGACGGTAGGAATGGCTATTGCAGGTTAACAAATTGGTGCGGGGCAACCCGCACATTTCAGGATGTTAGGAATGACCCATTTTTCACAGCAAGATAATTTTTCTGTCGCGGCGCGCGTGTTGGGCGCGCTGTTTTATTACGCTCCAGAGAGTGCGGAAGCCGCACCTCTGGTTGCGGTACTCACCCGTGACGGCTGGGAAACTCAGTGGCCTCTACCAGAAGCGTCATTAGCGCCGCTGGTGACGGCTTTTCAGACACAGTGTGAAGAGACTCACGCCCAGGCCTGGCAGCGTTTGTTTGTCGGCCCGTGGGCACTGCCGTCTCCGCCGTGGGGATCGGTCTGGCTGGATCGCGAATCTGTGCTGTTTGGCGATTCAACATTGGCACTTCGTCAGTGGATGCGCGAGAAAGGCATTCAGTTTGAAATGAAGCAAAACGAACCGGAAGATCATTTTGGTTCACTGCTGTTGATGGCTGCGTGGTTGGCGGAGAATGGTCGCCAGACAGAATGCGAAGAATTGCTGGCATGGCACCTTTTTCCGTGGTCAACACGATTTCTTGACGTTTTTATCGAAAAAGCAGAACACCCTTTCTACCGTGCACTGGGGGAACTGGCTCGCTTAACGCTGGCGCAATGGCAATCACAACTGTTGATTCCTGTCGCGGTTAAACCACTCTTTCGATAGGATCACCGTAATATTGCCGGATGGTGGCGATTACGCGCAATTCGGCAATAATAGGTTACAGTGTCACGTTTTTTATCTCTTAAAGCACGCACTGCTTTTGCGGCTGGCCTCTTTTGCCGCAAAATAGTCGCCCGTGTTTCATTGCCCATTTCTGCTCATGCATCATCTACACATCTATCCGGATCTGCGCACTATGTTCCGCCGTCTGCTTATCGCAACAGTCGTCGGTATTCTTGCGGCCTTTGCCGTTGCCGGGTTTCGTCATGCAATGCTGCTACTGGAGTGGTTGTTCCTCAATAATGACTCCGGCAGTCTGGTCAATGCAGCGACAAATCTTTCCCCCTGGCGACGGCTGCTAACTCCGGCGCTCGGCGGACTGGCGGCGGGTTTGTTGCTGATGGGCTGGCAGAAATTTACCCAGCAACGCCCTCATGCGCCGACCGATTACATGGAAGCGTTGCAAACCGATGGGCAGTTTGATTACGCAGCAAGCCTGGTTAAATCCCTTGCCTCGCTGCTGGTAGTAACCAGCGGCAGTGCAATTGGTCGCGAAGGTGCGATGATTCTTTTAGCTGCCCTTGCCGCCTCCTGTTTTGCGCAACGTTTTACGCCACGCCAGGAGTGGAAATTATGGATCGCCTGTGGAGCTGCGGCGGGAATGGCTGCGGCCTATCGCGCCCCGCTTGCTGGCAGTTTATTTATAGCCGAAGTGCTGTTTGGCACTATGATGTTGGCCTCTCTCGGCCCGGTGATTATTTCCGCCGTCGTGGCGTTGCTGGTTAGCAATCTGATTAATCATAGCGACGCGTTACTCTACAGCGTACAACTCTCAGTGACGGTTCAGGCTCGTGACTATGCGCTGATTATCAGTACAGGTGTGCTGGCAGGTCTGTGCGGACCACTGTTGTTAACGTTGATGAACGCCTGTCATCGTGGATTTGTAAGTCTCAAACTTGCGCCGCCCTGGCAACTGGCACTGGGCGGGTTGATCGTGGGTCTGCTTTCCCTGTTCACACCTGCAGTGTGGGGCAACGGCTATAGCACCGTACAATCCTTTTTAACCGCCCCGCCACTGTTAATGATCATTGCCGGGATCTTCCTCTGTAAACTGTTTGCCGTGCTGGCGAGTAGTGGTTCTGGCGCGCCCGGTGGTGTCTTTACACCGACGCTATTTATCGGTCTTGCCATTGGCATGTTGTATGGTCGTAGCCTGGGATTATGGTTCCCTGATGGCGAAGAAATTACGCTTTTACTCGGATTGACCGGGATGGCGACACTGTTGGCGGCAACCACGCACGCGCCGATTATGTCGACGTTGATGATATGTGAAATGACCGGGGAGTATCAGCTACTCCCCGGTTTATTGATTGCCTGCGTAATTGCGTCGGTAATTTCGCGGACGTTACACCGTGACTCTATCTACCGCCAGCACACTGCGAAGCATAGCTAAGCGGATGTATTGCCCCAGTTCACGCTGTTCGGCGCGCGGCAGATAAGGCAGTTCACCAATGAGCGGTGCCGGAAGTTTTTTACCGAGCACATCAATGATTTCCGCATAATGCGCCAGTCCTGGATTGATTCGGTTAGCCACCCAGCCAATGAGCGGCAGCCCGTCGTTGGCAATCGCCTGAGCTGTTAGTAGTGCATGGTTAATGCAACCTTCCTGAATACCGACAACCATCAATACCGGCAGTTGTTCCTGCACCACCCATTCAGAGAGCGGACGCAAATCATTCATCAGACTGCGCCAGCCGCCAGTCCCTTCTACCACGACATGATCGACTTTATCGGTCAGGTTTGCCAGGCCGTTTGAAATGAGGGTGTAATTGATTGGGCAACTGTGCGCCACGCTACTTTCTTCTTCGCTTAACGCGATAGGATTAACTGCTTCATAAGGCAGTTCGATGGTTGAAACACTCTGCAACACCAGGGCATCTTTATTACGCAGCCCTTCGGGTGTCTCTTTGCTCCCCTTCGCTACGGGTTTATATCCCGCAACCGTTTTTCCCTGGGAGGCTAACGCTTGTAGCAATGCGCGGGAAACCACCGTTTTCCCTACAGAAGTGTCTGTACCGGTAATAAAGAAACGCTTCAGCATCACTAACTCCACCGTTATGCTTCACAAATATAAACCAGGAAAATAATTAACCTTGAAAGTCTAAGTTATGCTTTCCTGGCCCAAATTGAGATAGCGCAAATTTTGGTAGAACAGTTAAAAAATGTTAACCCTGCAACAGACGAATCAACAAAGAACCGTTATACATCGCGTCTTTTACCAGCGCAGCCCCTGCCATCGTACCCTGGTTAGAAAACTGAGTACTCTCAACGCTAATGTGCTGACTATACGCAGGAAGGGCCTGCTGACGGATGCTGTCCGAGATGACCGGGAAGAGGATATCTGCCGCTTTACTTAACGGTGAGCCAATCAGTATTTTTTGTGGGTTAAATAAATTCACCATGATGGCAAGAATGCGCCCTACATGCGCGCCCACCCCGGTAATGATGTCTTTTGCCAGTAGATCGCCGCGCAATGCCGCCTGACACAATGAATCCACGGTTAACGGCTGTCCATGTAACATCGAGCTCATGGATTGATTGAGACGCAGCTGTGCCAGCTCAAGAATACTGTCCACACTGGCGATGGTTTCGAGGCAGCCGTGATTCCCGCAATAACAGCGTTTCCCATACGGGTCGACCTGCGTGTGACCTATTTCCACGAGGCTACTGCTGCCTGCGTGTAGCAGATGACCATCGGTAATGACGCCCGCCCCCACGTTGTGATCGATAACCACCTGAATCACATCGCGCGCCCCGCGTGAGGCACCAAACAAGGCCTCAGCCATCGTCCATGCGCTGATATCATGCTGAATATAAACCGGTACGCCGGTATGCTGCTCCAGCGCCTCGCCGAGCGGCATCTCTTTTACATCCTCGTAGAACGGCATGCGATGTACAATACCATTTTCCGTATCAATAATTCCCGGCAAGGTTATGGCAATCGAAGTCAGACGCTCAAGTTTTTTCTGGTGGCGGATAAAAAACTGATCGATATGGGAAATGATACGATCCAGCAATGGCGAGTCATCTTTTAACGCCAGTTCCTGCGACTCCTCCACTACCAGTTTGCTGCTCAGATCGCGCAAAGCAAGGAAAATCTCCCCGCGACTAATGCGCAGAGAAAGATAGTGCCAGGCTTCAGTTTCAACCACCAGCCCCACTGCCGGACGGCCACGGTTCCCCGCTTCTTTGATTTCCAGCTCTTGCACCAGGTGTGCTTCGAGCATCTCACGGACAATTTTAGTGATACTGGCAGGAGCCAGCTGCGCCAGACGGGAAAGATCGATACGCGAGACTGGACCAAGCTGATCAATCAGGCGATAAACCGCGCCCGCGTTGGTCTGCTTTATTTGATCAATGTGCCCAGGCTGATTTTCAGCAACCACCGCATACTCCCTATATTTTCGCGCTCCGAAATAATCTGTAGGCTATGGTGAAGCACTTCAATACGTGTCGTCAAATTTTTACTTAGGCATGTGATTAACAGCACATTTTTCGGGCTTTTTCGCTGAAATTTCCCTCACCTGAGAGCATTCAGCAGATGAATACGAAAGTTACGCGCAGCCGGACTTTGTTCATGGTGTTTCGGCCAGACCAACCACATTTCAGAAACCGCATCCTCTTCAGCAATCGGCACCCAGCGCATTTCGTTGAGCTGAACACGTTTAAATGACGCAGGCAAAATTGAAACACCCAGACCAGCGGAAACCAGACCGATGATGGTCATTGCCTCACCCACCTCCTGAGTGATGACGGGCGTCAAATTGTAACGTCGCATCAGCCCGAGAATATCGTCATACAGCCCTGTCCCTACGTGCGGATCAAAAAAGACAAAGGGTTCTTTCGCCAGTTCAGCCAGCGTTACACTCGGGTTATTTGCCAGGGGATGATCGTGCGGGATCATCGCCATAAGCGGTTCATGGACGATGACTGCGTGTTCAAGCGTCTCCGGTAACGCTGTGTTACGCAGCAATCCCATATCCAGCGTTCCTTCAATGAGCGGAGCGATTTGCTCGCGAGTGTTCATTTCGCGGGTTTGTAAATGGACATCGGGATAATCACGGCGAAACAGCGATAACGTATCGGACACCGCCCGAATAAAAGGAGCGGACGAAGTAAAACCAATGCGCAACTCCCCCGCTTCGCCCTGATGCAGCCTTTCAGCGCGAGCGGCAGCATCATCCACCATAGACAGGATTTGCCGACTATCTACAAGAAACTGTTTTCCTGCTTCCGTCAGCAATACACTGCGATTAGTTCGTGCCAGCAGTCGGGCACCAATTTGTTGCTCCAGCGCCTGAATCTGCTGACTTAGCGGCGGTTGCGAAATATTCAGGCGGGCAGCGGCGCGCCCGAAATGCAGCTCTTCTGCAACAGCAACAAAGTAACGCAGATGACGAAGTTCAATATTCATATTTAAAACATCTTATTTGAGATTATTAATATATTAGACAGAACAATTCGATTTTCCTAATCTATTCATAAGCCTGATCCACAGGCATATTTAGCAAGGATTTCAAGTGAGCCGTACTACAACTGTTGATGGCGCTCCGGCAAGCGACACTGACAAGCAAAGCATTTCTCAGCCAAATCAATTTATTAAA
Source organism: Escherichia sp. WS338 (assembly GCF_046486405.1). Classification (NCBI taxonomy): domain Bacteria; kingdom Pseudomonadati; phylum Pseudomonadota; class Gammaproteobacteria; order Enterobacterales; family Enterobacteriaceae; genus Escherichia; species Escherichia sp. WS338. Next base: position 32,426 of record NZ_JBJQLL010000005.1, read on the forward strand.
CGCGGTACGCCGCAATTTATGCGCGTCACCCTGGCGCTGTTCTCTGCCGGACTGGCAACCTTCGCACTTCTCTATTGTGTGCAACCTATCCTTCCGGTGCTTTCGCAGGAGTTTGGCTTAACGCCCGCGAACAGTAGTATTTCACTGTCCATTTCCACGGCGATGTTGGCTATCGGTTTGCTGTTTACTGGCCCGTTATCCGATGCCATTGGTCGCAAACCAGTGATGGTCACGGCGCTACTGTTGGCCTCCATTTGTACGTTACTTTCGACAATGATGACCAGCTGGCACGGCATTTTGATTATGCGCGCCTTGATTGGGCTTTCGTTAAGTGGCGTAGCAGCTGTTGGCATGACTTATCTTAGCGAGGAAATCCACCCCAGTTTCGTGGCCTTTTCGATGGGGTTGTATATCAGCGGCAACTCAATTGGCGGCATGAGCGGACGCTTAATTAGCGGTGTCTTCACGGACTTTTTCAACTGGCGAATTGCGCTGGCGGCAATCGGTTGTTTCGCGCTGGCCTCGGCGTTAATGTTCTGGAAAATCCTCCCTGAATCACGCCATTTTCGCCCGACTTCACTGCGCCCTAAGACGTTATTCATCAACTTTCGTCTGCACTGGCGTGACCGGGGATTACCGTTATTGTTCGCAGAAGGCTTTTTGCTGATGGGGTCGTTCGTCACGCTGTTTAATTACGTCGGCTATCGGTTGATGCTCTCCCCCTGGCATGTCAGCCAGGCCGTGGTTGGCTTATTATCGCTGGCTTATTTGACCGGTACATGGAGCTCACCCAAAGCCGGAACCATGACCACCCGCTATGGGCGCGGTCCGGTGATGTTGTTTTCGACGGGGGTTATGCTGTTTGGTTTACTGATGACCTTATTTAGCTCGCTGTGGCTGATCTTTGCCGGAATGTTACTCTTCTCAGCCGGATTCTTCGCAGCCCACTCAGTAGCCAGCAGCTGGATCGGCCCCCGCGCAAAACGCGCTAAAGGCCAGGCCTCCTCGCTGTATCTGTTCAGTTACTATCTGGGGTCGAGTATTGCCGGGACGCTGGGTGGTGTTTTCTGGCATAACTATGGCTGGAACGGCGTCGGCGCATTTATTGCTCTGATGCTGGTCATTGCTCTGCTGGTCGGGACGCGTTTGCATCATCGTCTGCACGCCTGAAAAAATAAGTCCGGACTGAGGTAAATACCCGTCCGGACTTATTGCCTGCTCAAACCAACGTTAATAGCCATCCTAAAATAGACGAAGCGCCAGCCAATTCCCGCAGCGCATCTAGTGTCATCAGGATTATAAGTACCCAAATAAACGGATTCATTTTGCTGTGTGTCATTTATTACTGATGCGCAGTTATTCTACCGCTTTGTAAGTAGTAAAATAGTTAACACGATCAAGACTACTATTATTGGTAGATGAATTTTCCTTAAGTCACAATACGTTATTATCAACGCTGTAATTTATTCAGCGTTTGTACATATCGTTACACGCTGAAACCAACCACTCACGGAAGTCTGCCATTCCCAGGGATATAGTTATTTCAACGGCCCCGCAGTGGGGTTAAATGAAAAAACAAATTGAGGGTATGACAATGAAAAAAGTATTAGCTCTGGTTGTTGCCGCTGCTATGGGTCTGTCTTCTGCTGCCTTTGCTGCAGAGACTGCGACCACACCTGCTCCGACTGCGACGACCACCAAAGCAGCGCCTGCGAAAACCACACATCATAAAAAACAGCATAAAGCAGCACCTGCCCAGAAAGCGCAGGCGGCTAAAAAGCATCATAAAAATGCCAAAGCTGAACAGAAAGCTCCTGAACAAAAAGCGCAGGCAGCGAAGAAACACGCCAAGAAACACAGCCATCAGCAACCGGCAAAACCTGCTGCACAACCCGCAGCGTAAGTTTTCAACAGTAATGCTGGCGCGCCCCCTCGCGCCTGAAAATTACGGTGCTAAACGGGTAACGTTTAGCACCGCCTTTAGCGGAGGGTAGTATGGTGGGCCGTTATCGCTTTGAGTTCATTCTTATCATCCTTATTTTATGCGCACTGATTGCCGCCCGTTTTTATCTTTCCTGATCGTAGTTATCTGATTTTACTCCCACTTTCATCCCGTCCCGTCTATAGTATTTATGAGGGTTTGCTTTTAATAATCATAATTACCCACCAGAGTGTGATATGCGTAGAACCATTGCTGTAGTGTTGGGTGCAATTAGTTTGACGTCTGCTTTTGTGTTTGCAGATAAACCAGACGTTGCCAAATCGGCAAACGATGAGGTCAGCACCCTGTTTTTTGGTCATGATGATCGTGTGCCAGTGAATGACACGACCCAATCACCGTGGGATGCGGTTGGCCAACTGGAAACGGCCAGCGGCAATTTATGTACAGCGACGCTGATTGCACCCAATCTGGCATTAACGGCAGGACACTGTTTATTGACGCCGCCAAAGGGTAAAGCCGATAAAGCGGTAGCGCTGCGTTTCGTGTCAAATAAAGGTCTTTGGCGCTATGAGATCCACGACATAGAAGGCCGCGTTGATCCGACACTGGGAAAGCGGTTAAAAGCAGATGGGGATGGTTGGATTGTTCCTCCCGCAGCTGCGCCGTGGGACTTCGGTTTGATTGTGCTACGTAATCCCCCTTCTGGCATTACACCATTGCCGTTATTTGAGGGAGATAAAGCCACGCTTACCGCCGCATTAAAAGCGGCAGGTCGTAAAGTGACTCAGGCGGGATACCCTGAAGATCATCTCGATACGTTGTACAGTCATCAAAACTGTGAAGTGACTGGCTGGGCGCAAACGTCGGTGATGTCGCATCAGTGCGATACCTTGCCGGGTGACAGCGGTTCGCCTCTGATGTTGCATACCGATGACGGCTGGCAATTAATTGGGGTGCAAAGTTCGGCTCCTGCCGCGAAAGATCGCTGGCGCGCCGATAACCGGGCCATTTCTGTTACTGGTTTTCGCGACAAGCTGGATCAACTGTCGCAAAAATAATGTTCAAACGCTGCCCGACAGCGCGGGCAGCGTGTTCATCAGGCAAGTTTCACCATGATCATTCCAGCCAACAGCAGCACCAGGCCAATCCAGCCTTTACGATTTAACCGTTGACCAAACAAGATCCAACCTGCGGCTAACGTGGCGGCAATACCAAATCCGCCCCACAATGCATAAGCGACAGACAAGTCGATCCCTTTAACGGCCTGAGAAAGCGCACTAAAGGCAGCCAGCACCGCCGCCAGAGAGAGCAAGCCAAATATTTTGCGACGAAAGCCGTCAGAAAATTTCAAAAAGACGTTAGCAACGATTTCCAGCACGATTGCCAATGCCAGCCAGGCGGCGTGAACCCATTCAAACTGCGCCATGGTTCACCTCCAGTTCAGGTTTACGCGCTTTACGGGTACCTGATTTGATCAACACAATCCCGGCGACCAGGGTGGTTAACCCGGCAATTTTCATCAGAGATAAACTTTCGTCGAATAACAAAACGCTAAACAAGGTAATAAATAAAATACCGATACCTTCCCACAGCGCATAAGCTACGCCTAAGGCGATCTTTTTAACGGCGAAAGAGAGAAATATATACGACAGAGAAATCATCACCAGCATTAAAATAAAGCCGCCATTTCCCTCACTGACGCTCGCCCATTTCATGGACAGCGTACCGGTAATTTCTGTAGCAATAGCCAGACCTAATAAAATCCAATAAATATACATTGCCCTTCTCCTGCAAGAGAATTATTTTAATTTTCGCTTAATTCAGCGAAACCAAAGTAAAGTGGTCAAGCCCGCGCTTAGCGCAAGTTTTGGCAGAAGAAAGGACTAAAGCGCGTTGCGCCAGTGCTGCTCACCTACGAGCAAGATAGTGGATGAGGTACGAAGATGGGTAAATGTAGAAAATAACGTCCTGAACAAATTGTCCATAATATTACAATTATCCGCAGTGTTGCTTCTCGTCATCGCGGATGATAATTGTCCTCGGTAGTTGAACACGCCTGATTTGTATCATAGCTTAAGAATTAACTCAAAATATTTTCACTTCTTTACCTGAGCGGTTTGATTTTCGTTATGATGACGGAGCGAAAAAGACATTATTATTAGCCAAGGAAGAAAAAACGGGGACAAGCATGGCAAAGCCGATCATCACGCTCAATGGCCTAAAAATCGTCATTATGTTGGGAATGCTGGTCATTATTCTCTGCGGTATCCGTTTTGCCGCCGAGATCATCGTGCCGTTTATTCTCGCATTATTTATTGCTGTTATTCTTAACCCGCTGGTGCAACACATGGTCCGCTGGCGTGTGCCGCGTGTACTGGCAGTGTCAATTTTGATGACCATCATCGTGATGGCGATGGTGTTGCTGTTAGCTTATCTGGGTTCCGCGCTCAATGAGTTGACGCGGACGTTACCGCAATATCGCAACTCTATTATGACGCCACTGAAAGCGATTGAACCGTTGTTGCAACGCGTAGGGATTGATGTCTCAGTTGACCAACTGGCGCATTACATTGATCCGAACGCGGCGATGACGTTGCTCACCAACTTATTGACGCAGTTATCTAATGCCATGTCATCAATCTTTTTATTGCTGCTGACGGTGCTGTTTATGCTGCTCGAAGTGCCACAATTGCCCGGGAAATTTCAGCAAATGATGGCGCGTCCGGTTGAAGGGATGGCGGCGATTCAGCGTGCGATTGACAGTGTGTCTCATTATCTGGTGCTGAAAACAGCCATCAGCATCATCACCGGCCTGGTCGCATGGGCGATGCTCGCCGCACTCGATGTTCGCTTCGCTTTTGTCTGGGGATTGCTGGCCTTTGCGCTTAATTACATCCCGAATATTGGTTCAGTTCTCGCGGCAATCCCCCCTATTGCTCAGGTACTGGTGTTTAATGGCTTCTACGAAGCGTTGCTGGTGCTGGCGGGATATCTGCTGATTAATCTGGTCTTCGGCAATATTCTGGAGCCGCGCATCATGGGACGTGGGCTGGGGCTTTCGACATTGGTGGTATTTTTGTCGTTGATTTTTTGGGGATGGTTGTTAGGACCGGTGGGTATGCTGCTTTCCGTGCCGTTGACAATTATTGTCAAAATTGCGCTTGAACAAACAGCGGGAGGTCAAAGCATCGCCGTTCTGTTAAGCGATCTCAATAAAGAGTGACGGCCTCCGCAGAGGCCGTCAGGGTTACAGAGCTTTCAGGATTGCATCCACGCTGGCTTTGGCGTCACCAAACAGCATGTGGGTGTTTTCCTTGAAGAACAGCGGGTTTTGCACACCAGCATAGCCAGTGTTCATCGAACGTTTAAAGACAATCACGTTCTGCGCTTTCCACACTTCCAGCACAGGCATACCAGCAATCGGACTCTTCGGATCATCCTGCGCCGCCGGGTTAACCGTATCGTTAGCACCAATCACCAGTACGGTATCGGTATCAGCAAAGTCATCGTTGATCTCGTCCATTTCCAGCACGATGTCATACGGTACTTTTGCTTCAGCCAGCAATACGTTCATATGTCCAGGCAAACGCCCCGCAACCGGGTGGATACCGAAACGCACGTTGATACCACGAGCGCGCAGTTTCTCGGTAATTTCAGCGACAGGATATTGCGCCTGCGCGACTGCCATGCCGTACCCCGGAGTAATGATCACTGAATGGGAGTTTTTCAGCAGTTCCGCTGTCTCTTCTGCGGTGATTTCGCGGTGCTCGCCCACTTCCTGATCATCGCCAGTAGAAGAGCCGTCGGTGCCGAAACCACCCGCAATAACGCTGATAAAGGAACGGTTCATCGCCTTACACATAATGTAAGAAAGGATAGCGCCCGAAGAACCGACCAGCGCACCGGTCACAATCAGCAGATCGTTGCTGAGCATAAAGCCCGCAGCCGCAGCCGCCCAGCCGGAGTACGAGTTCAGCATCGACACCACCACTGGCATATCTGCACCACCGATGGAGGCGACTAAATGCCAGCCGAATACCAGCGCAATGGCGGTCATTATCAGCAATGCCAGCACTTGCAGGCCGACGCTGTCCGTGCGAACAAATACAATCAGCAGCAGGAAGGAAACGACCAGAGCCGCCAGGTTCATTTTGTGACGGTTTGGCAGCATCAACGGTTTAGACGAAATCTTGCCACACAGTTTGCCGAACGCCACCACCGAACCCGTGAACGTTACCGCCCCGATGAAGATACCGAGGAACACTTCCGTCAGGTGAATATTGACCAGAATCGGTGCCATTCCCGCGTCATGATGCAGATAGCTGTTAAAGCCAACCAGCACTGCCGCCAGACCCACGAAGCTGTGCAGGATCGCCACCAGTTCTGGCATTTCGGTCATTTCAACTTTCTTCGCCAGCCGGATACCAATTGCCCCACCAATGACCATCGCCAGCAAGATCCAGCCAACATTACCCGTATCCGGTCCAAAAATGGTTGCGATTAACGCAATCGCCATCCCGGCGATACCGAAGTTGTTACCCTGGCGAGACGTTTCATGTTTCGAAAGACCGGCCAGACTGAAGATAAACAGGATCGCGGCAACAATGTATGCAGCTGTAACTAATCCTCCAGACATATGTTACCCCTTAATTTTTGCGGAACATTTTCAGCATGCGCTGAGTCACGGTGAAGCCACCGAAAATATTAATGCTGGCTATAAGCACCGCGATAAAACTAAGGAAGCTAACCCAGCCGCCCTGGCCAATCTGCAACAGTGCTCCGACAACAATAATCCCTGAAATCGCGTTGGTGACCGACATCAACGGTGTATGCAGCGCGTGCGATACATTCCACACCACGTAATAACCGACAACACAGGCCAGCGCAAAAACGGTGAAGTGCCCAAGAAACTCTTTCGGCGCAACGCTTGCCAACCAGCCGAAAAGAATGATTGCCAGCGCCATCAACGCGTATTTACGCCACGGTGAGCAGGCACATTTTTCCTCGGTTTTCACTTCCGGTGCCGCTTTTTGTGCCGCCTGCGGCTGAGCTGATACCTGAATCGGCGGTGCCGGCCAGGTAATTTCGCCCGCACGGATCACGGTCACGCCGCGAATCACCACATCATCAAAATCAACAGTGATATTGCCGTCTTTCTCTTTGCACAACAGTTTCAGCAGATTAACGAGGTTAGTACCGTAAAGCTGTGAGGATTGCGTCGGCAGACGGCCCGGAAGATCGGTATAACCAATCACTTTGACACCATTTTCCGTAGTGAAGATTTCACCCGGCACGGTGTATTCACAGTTGCCGCCGTTTTGGGCTGCCAGGTCGACAATCACACTACCCGCCTTCATGGAGTCAACCATTTCACGGGTAATTAGCTTCGGCGCTGGTTTGCCTGGAATAAGCGCGGTGGTGACAATGATATCGACCTCTTTTGCCTGGGCGGCAAAGAGTTCCATTTCCGCTTTGATGAACGCGTCCGACATCACTTTGGCATAGCCATCGCCGCTGCCCGCTTCCTCTTTAAAATCCAGCTCGAGGAATTCCGCGCCCATACTTTGAACTTGTTCTTTCACTTCCGGGCGGGTGTCGAATGCACGCACAATCGCGCCGAGACTGTTTGCAGCGCCAATGGCGGCCAGACCCGCAACACCCGCACCAATCACCATCACTTTTGCCGGTGGCACTTTCCCGGCCGCAGTAATTTGCCCGGTAAAGAAGCGCCCAAATTCATGTGCCGCTTCAACAATGGCGCGATAACCGGCGATATTCGCCATCGAGCTTAGTGCGTCCAGCGATTGTGCGCGTGAGATACGCGGCACAGAGTCCATCGCCATCACGGTCACGTTACGTTCCGCAAGTTTTTGCATTAATTCCGGATTCTGCGCAGGCCAGATAAAACTCACCAGCGTTGTCCCAGGATTCAGTAACGCAATTTCATCATCTAACGGCGCATTGACCTTCAGAATGATCTCTGACTGCCAGACGCTATTCCCTTCTACAATTTCAGCGCCCGCTTGCACAAACGCTTTATCGTCAAAACTTGCCAGTTGACCCGCGCCGCTCTCTACCGCGACGGTAAAACCCAGTTTCAGCAGCTGTTCCACTGTTTTTGGCGTTGCTGCAACACGGGTTTCATTGGTTAACCGTTCTCTTGGTATGCCAATTCGCATGATATTCCCTTCCATCGGTTTTATTGATGATGGTTTGCCTGTGTCAGGAGCCACACAAGCCGCTCATGTACGAGCTAAATGTTACTCCGTTAAAATAAATTAGTAACAAACGCCCTATAACGTACTGAAAATTATGCCTGTGATCTAGCGCCAAAAATCAGTATTTCGGCGTGAACTCGCAAAATATTAACGATTCAGCCGTGATAGTGGGATAAACACCTTAGAACGCCGGATAAAGACTGATAATTGTCTTCGGCGTTCGCATAAAACGAGACATCGCCCCGGCACGAATCACTACTTAACATTAAATTAACTTATACAATTCAGTTGCTTCAGTAGTATTGATGCTGATACGGCTGTTTTTTAAGCATAGACGGCCATTTGAGCAGGATTAAAATTGGCTTAAGGAATGTGATATGAAAAATGACGCAGACAGTTACACCGTTTAAATGCAATAATCAGCCACGTTTCTCGTTAATAACAATACCAGTACCTGGTTTGCGCAAGGCGAAGGATTATTTTTATGAAGCTTAAGAACACCCTCCTGGCGTCGGCACTGCTTTCTGCTACGGCATTCTCCGTTAACGCAGCAACAGAACTGACACCGGAGCAAGCGGCAGCGGTTAAACCTTTTGACCGTGTAGTGGTTACCGGTCGTTTTAATGCTATTGGCGAAGCGGTGAAAGCCGTTTCTCGTCGCGCTGATAAAGAAGGTGCCGCCTCTTTTTATGTTGTCGACACTTCTGATTTTGGTAACAGCGGTAACTGGCGTGTGGTCGCTGACCTCTATAAAGCCGATGCTGAAAAAGCAGAAGAAACAAGTAATCGCGTAATTAACGGTGTTGTCGAACTGCCGAAAGATCAGGCTGTTCTGATTGAACCGTTTGACACGGTCACCGTCCAGGGCTTCTATCGTAGCCAGCCAGAAGTCAATGATGCCATCACCAAAGCGGCAAAAGCGAAAGGTGCCTACTCTTTCTACATCGTTCGTCAAATCGATGCCAACCAGGGCGGCAACCAGCGTATTACTGCATTCATCTATAAAAAAGATGCTAAGAAACGTATCGTCCAGAGCCCGGATGTGATCCCGGCAGATTCCGAAGCAGGACGTGCAGCTCTGGCTGCCGGTGGCGAAGCCGCGAAGAAAGTTGAGATCCCGGGGGTTGCGACTACCGCATCACCAAGCTCTGAAGTCGGTCGCTTCTTTGAAACCCAGTCATCAAAAGGCGGGCGTTACACTGTCACGCTCCCAGACGGCACTAAAGTCGAAGAACTGAACAAAGCGACCGCAGCGATGATGGTCCCGTTCGACAGCATCAAATTCTCTGGCAACTACGGCAACATGACTGAAGTCTCCTATCAGGTTGCGAAACGTGCCGCGAAGAAAGGTGCTAAGTATTACCACATCACCCGCCAGTGGCAAGAACGTGGTAATAACCTGACCGTCAGCGCAGATCTGTATAAATAACTATTCAGTTACTCCTATAAGGCGGCTTGATGCCGCCTTTCGCATTTTTAGTCACAAATTTCCCCGCGACCATTGCATGCAGACACATCTCTTCGTAAAATCCCGCGCTTCAGTGGCAAACTCCATTTTTATGCGTTTTGCCCTAATATTTATTCTTCTTGTCACGTTTTAATCACTGGATATCGATGGAAAAGAAACTGGGACTGAGCGCACTCACCGCGCTGGTATTAAGCTCAATGCTGGGCGCGGGTGTTTTCAGTCTGCCGCAAAATATGGCGGCAGTTGCCAGCCCGGCAGCACTGCTCATCGGCTGGAGTATTACTGGTGCTGGTATTTTATTACTGGCCTTTGCCATGCTGATCCTCACGCGCATTCGTCCCGAACTTGACGGCGGTATCTTTACCTATGCCCGCGAAGGATTTGGTGAGCTAATCGGCTTTTGTTCCGCATGGGGATACTGGCTGTGCGCGGTCATCGCCAACGTCTCCTATCTGGTGATCGTTTTTTCCGCGTTAAGCTTTTTTACGGACACGCCGGAATTGCGCCTGTTTGGCGATGGTAATACCTGGCAATCGATCGTCGGTGCATCGGCTTTATTGTGGATTGTTCACTTTTTGATCCTGCGCGGAGTGCAAACCGCTGCCAGCATTAACCTGGTGGCGACACTGGCAAAATTGTTGCCGCTGGGTCTGTTTGTTGTGCTGGCGATGATGATGTTCAAACTGGATACCTTCAAGCTCGACTTCACCGGACTTGCACTTGGCGTACCCGTTTGGGAACAGGTGAAAAACACCATGCTGATCACCCTGTGGGTTTTCATTGGTGTGGAAGGTGCCGTGGTTGTTTCTGCGCGTGCGCGTAATAAACGTGATGTTGGCAAAGCGACACTGCTGGCGGTTCTCTCCGCTCTGGGCGTTTACTTGCTGGTAACGCTGCTTTCGCTGGGCGTGGTGGCACGTCCTGAACTGGCTGAAATTCGTAACCCGTCAATGGCCGGACTGATGGTGGAAATGATGGGACCGTGGGGCGAAATCATCATCGCTGCCGGTTTGATCGTTTCCGTTTGCGGTGCGTACTTAAGCTGGACCATCATGGCGGCAGAAGTTCCGTTCCTGGCAGCCACTCATAAAGCATTCCCGAGCATTTTTGCGCGCCAGAACGCACAAGCTGCGCCATCCGCTTCACTGTGGCTGACCAATATCTGCGTGCAAATTTGTCTGGTACTCATCTGGCTGACCGGTTCCGATTACAACACATTGCTGACCATCGCCTCAGAAATGATTCTGGTGCCCTATTTCCTGGTCGGCGCGTTCTTGCTGAAAATCGCAACCCGTCCACTGCATAAAGCGGTAGGTGTCGGTGCCTGCATTTATGGCTTATGGTTATTGTACGCCTCTGGTCCAATGCACTTGCTGTTATCCGTTGTTCTGTATGCACCGGGGCTGCTGGTTTTCCTGTACGCGCGTAAAACGCATACCCATGATAATGTACTGAATCGTCAGGAAATGGTGCTGATTGGCATGCTGTTAATTGCCTCAGTTCCGGCGACCTGGATGCTGGTGGGATAACGTTCATCCCATCGTTGGATAGCAAAGGAGATAACGATGGGTAAAGCCCAACCCTTGCCAATATTAATTACTGGCGGAGGTCGTCGCATCGGCCTCGCCCTCGCCTGGCATTTCATTAATCAAAAGCAACCGGTGATTATCAGCTATCGGACGCACTATCCCGCCATTGATGGACTGATTAACGCAGGTGCGCAGTGTATTCAGGCTGATTTTTCGACCAACGACGGTGTGATGGCGTTTGCCGATGAAGTACTAAAAAGCACCCATGGCCTGCGTGCTATTTTGCATAACGCCAGCGCGTGGATGGCAGAAAAACCAGGTACACCACTGACCGACGTACTGGCTTGCATGATGCAGATCCACGTTAATACCCCATACCTACTCAACCATGCACTGGAAAGATTACTGCGTGGGCACGGACACGCCGCCAGCGATATCATTCACTTTACCGATTATGTGGTGGAGCGCGGTAGCGACAAACATATTGCCTATGCTGCAAGCAAAGCGGCACTGGATAATATGACCCGCTCGTTTGCCCGCAAGCTGGCACCGGAAGTGAAAGTGAATTCTATTGCGCCATCGCTAATCCTGTTTAATGAACATGATGATGCCGAATATCGACAACAGGCGCTGAATAAATCACTGATGAAAACCGCGCCTGGCGAGAAAGAAGTAATCGACCTGGTCGATTACTTACTTACCAGCTGCTTTGTCACCGGACGCAGTTTCCCTCTTGATGGCGGTCGTCATCTGCGTTAATGCAGCTTAATCCAGCATATAATCAACACCCATGCGCTTATCCCCCAACACGCAACAGAACCAACAAAAGCGGCGGGCAAGCGCATCATTCCGGTGAAATACCACAGCGACGCCAGGTAAACAAAATAGGGAATAATCGACCACATGCTAAAAATGATGGTTGCGCGTAAGGCTTCAATGCCGCGTTCGCTGGCAACAATATAATGCGCGATGAGCGCAAAGGTCGGGAAAAGTGGGATCAGCCCGGCGATATAATAATTTTTCGTTTTTGCTAAAACACCAATCAACAGCACTACCAGCGCACCGAGCGCGGCTTTGATTACCAGCCCCATCTTTTTACCTTAACACTTCCATAACAAGTCACCAGTAGAATACCTGATGAAACCTTGTTTAGAAACGATTGATAGTAAGTAAAAACAGCGCGGTGTATTGTGACGTTTTTATATCTACCGTGAATGTTATGAATACTATCGTATTTGTGGAAGATGATGCGGAAGTCGGTTCACTGATTGCCGCGTACCTGGCAAAACATGATATGCAGGTTACCGTGGAACCGCGCGGCGACCGGGCCGAAGAAACTATTCTGCGAGAAAATCCGGATTTGGTGTTACTCGACATCATGCTACCAGGCAAGGACGGCATGACCATTTGTCGTGATTTACGCGCAAAGTGGTCCGGACCGATTGTTCTTCTAACCTCTCTCGATAGCGATATGAACCACATCCTGGCACTGGAAATGGGCGCCTGCGACTATATTCTCAAAACGACGCCCCCTGCTGTTTTGCTAGCGCGTTTACGTTTGCATTTGCGTCAGAATGAGCAAGCCACAGTGACCAAAGGTATTCAGGAAACGTCTCTGACTCCCTACAAAGCCCTGCATTTCGGCACGTTGACCATCGATCCCATCAACCGCGTAGTCACCCTGGCTAACACTGAAATCTCGCTCTCGACAGCTGATTTCGAATTATTGTGGGAATTAGCTACCCATGCCGGGCAAATCATGGACCGCGATGCATTGCTGAAAAATTTACGCGGCGTCAGTTATGACGGACTGGATCGTAGCGTGGACGTGGCTATTTCGCGGTTAAGAAAAAAACTGCTCGATAACGCCGCAGAACCTTATCGCATTAAAACTGTGCGTAACAAAGGCTATCTTTTTGCGCCTCATGCATGGGAATAAGCGATGAAAAAACTGTTTATCCAGTTTTACCTGTTATTGTTTGTCTGCTTCCTTGTGATGTCTCTGCTGGTTGGGCTGGTGTACAAATTTACCGCCGAACGCGCGGGCAAACAGTCGCTGGATGATTTGATGAACAGTTCGCTGTATCTGATGCGCAGCGAATTGCGTGAGATCCCCCCACACGATTGGGGTAAGACGCTGAAGGAGATGGATTTAAATCTCTCTTTCGATCTGCGAGTCGAGCCACTGAGTAAATACCATCTTGATGATATTTCCATGCACCGGCTGCGTGGCGGCGAAATTGTCGCCCTGGACGATCAGTACACTTTTTTGCAACGTATCCCGCGCAGCCACTACGTGCTGGCAGTTGGTCCTGTTCCTTATCTTTATTACCTCCATCAGATGCGATTACTGGATATCGCCCTGATCGCTTTTATTGCCATTTCCCTCGCCTTTCCGGTGTTTATTTGGATGCGTCCGCACTGGCAGGATATGTTAAAACTGGAAGCAGCGGCGCAACGATTTGGCGATGGGCATCTCAATGAACGTATCCACTTTGATGAAGGTTCGAGCTTTGAACGACTTGGCGTCGCATTTAACCAGATGGCGGACAATATCAACGCCTTGATTGCCAGCAAAAAACAGCTTATTGACGGTATCGCTCACGAACTGCGAACACCGTTAGTGCGCCTGCGTTATCGACTGGAGATGAGCGATAACCTGAGCGCCGTCGAATCCCAGGCGTTGAATCGCGATATCAGTCAACTTGAAGCTTTAATTGAAGAGCTGCTGACTTATGCCCGACTCGATCGCCCACAAAATGAGCTTCATCTTAGCGAACCAGACCTGCCGTTGTGGCTGTCAACGCATCTGGCAGATATTCAGGCAGTAACGCCCGATAAAACGGTACGGATAAAAACGCTCGCGCAAGGCCATTATGCTGCGTTGGATATGCGCTTAATGGAGCGCGTGCTGGATAATTTGCTCAATAACGCCCTGCGCTACTGTCACTCAACGGTTGAAACCAGCCTGCTACTGTCGGGGAATAGAGCGACATTAATTGTTGAGGATGATGGCCCAGGGATTGCCCCTGAAAACCGCGAACATATCTTTGAACCTTTTGTTCGCCTCGATCCCAGCCGGGATCGCTCAACCGGCGGCTGCGGGCTGGGGCTGGCAATTGTCCACTCTATAGCACTGGCAATGGGCGGTACGGTTAATTGTGACACCAGCGAACTGGGTGGTGCCCGCTTCTCGTTTAGCTGGCCGTTATGGCATAACATCCCGCAATTTACCTCTGCTTGACATTACGCGCACGGTGGTCAAGTCACCACCACTGTGCTATAAAATAAGGATGTTGTAACTAAAGTGGTTAATATTATGGCGCGTTACGATCTCGTAGACCGACTCAACACTACCTTTCGCCAGATGGAACAAGAGCTGGCTGCATTTGCCGCTGAGCTAGAACAGCACAAATTGCTGGTTGCCCGCGTGTTCTCTTTGCCGGAGGTAAAAAAAGAGGATGAGCATAATCCGCTTAATCGTATTGAGGTAAAGCAACATCTCGGCAACGACGCGCAGTCGCTGGCGTTACGTCATTTCCGCCATTTATTTATTCAACAACAGTCCGAAAATCGCAGCAGCAAGGCCGCTGTTCGTCTACCTGGCGTGTTGTGTTACCAGGTCGATAACCTTTCGCAAGCAGCGTTGGTCAGTCATATTCAGCACATCAATCAACTCAAGACTACGTTCGAGCATATCGTCACGGTTGAGTCAGAACTCCCCACAGCGGCGCGTTTTGAATGGGTGCATCGTCATTTGCCGGGGCTGATCACCCTTAATGCTTACCGAACGCTCACTGTTCTGCACGATCCCGCCACTTTACGTTTTGGCTGGGCCAATAAACATATCATTAAGAATTTGCATCGTGATGAAGTCCTGGCACAGCTGGAAAAAAGCCTGAAATCACCGCGCAGTGTCGCACCGTGGACGCGCGAGGAGTGGCAAAGAAAACTGGAGAGAGAGTATCAGGATATTGCTACCCTGCCACAGGACGCGAAGTTAAAAATCAAACGTCCGGTGAAGGTGCAGCCGATTGCCCGCGTCTGGTACAAGGGAGATCAAAAACAAGTACAACACGCTTGCCCTACGCCGCTTATTGCGCTGATTAATCGGGATAATGGCGCGGGCGTGCCGGACGTTGGGGAGTTGTTAAATTACGATGCCGACAATGTGCAGCACCGTTATAAACCACAGGCGCAGCCGCTTCGTTTGATCATTCCACGGCTGCACCTGTATATTGCGGATTAACGCCCGGCTTTCATACTGCCGACCATCTGTTCTGGCCGTACCCAGCTGTCAAACTCGGCTTCGCTAAGATACCCCAGCGCAAGGGCTGCAGCTTTTAAGGTCAGCCCTTCTTTATGCGCTTTTTTGGCGATCTCGGCGGCTTTGTCATAACCTATGTGGGTGTTAAGCGCAGTCACCAGCATCAGCGATTCATTGAGTAATTGATTGATTCGCTTACGATTCGGTTCAATGCCCACTGCGCAGTGTTTGTTGAAACTTTCCATGCCATCTGCCAGCAAGCGCACCGATTGCAGGAAATTATGGATCACCATCGGACGGAAGACGTTCAGTTCAAAGTTACCGGAAGCGCCACCCATGTTGATCGCCACATCGTTCCCCATCACCTGACAGCAGAGCATGGTTAATGCTTCACACTGCGTCGGGTTCACTTTCCCCGGCATGATTGAGCTACCCGGCTCATTTTCCGGGATTGAGATTTCACCAATTCCGCAGCGCGGGCCAGAGGCCAGCCAGCGGACATCATTGGCAATTTTCATCAGTGACGCAGCCAACCCTTTCAACGCGCCGTGCGCCTGAACCAGGGCATCACAGGTCGCCAGCGCTTCAAATTTGTTCGGCGCGGTAACAAACGGTGCACAAGTAATGACTGCCAGTTCATCTGCCACGCGACGCGCATACTCCGGATGGGTATTTAGTCCAGTACCCACCGCTGTACCGCCAAGAGCCAGTTCCGCTACATGCGGCAGGCTGTATTCGATATGTTTCAGATTATGCTCGAGCATCGCTACCCAGCCGGAAATCTCCTGCCCCAGCGTTAACGGCGTGGCGTCCTGCAAGTGGGTACGACCGATTTTGACGATATCAGCAAATACGCGGGATTTTTCACTCAGCGTCTGGGTCAGGGTTTTAAGTTGTGGAATGAGTTGCTTGCGCAGCGCCAGTAGTGCCGCAACGTGCATCGCCGTCGGAAAGACATCGTTGGAACTTTGGCTTTTGTTCACGTCGTCGTTAGGGTGAACTTTACGTTCCATCCCGCGCACGCCACCGAGTAATTCACTGGCCCGGTTAGCCAGCACTTCGTTCATGTTCATGTTACTTTGCGTGCCGGAGCCGGTCTGCCAGATAGCCAGCGGGAATTCGTCGTCATGCTGTCCTGCCAGTACTTCATCCGCCGCCTGCCGAATGGCGCTCGCTTTCTCTTCAGACAACAAGCCTAAATCTTCATTAACTTTTGCCGCTGCGCGCTTGGTTAGTGCCAGCGCATGAATCAGTGAGGTGGGCATTTTCTCCGTCGAAATGCGGAAATGCTCCAGCGAGCGTTGAGTTTGTGCGCCCCACAGCTTATCTGCCGGGACATCAATCGCCCCCATCGAATCTTTTTCGCTGCGTACTGTATTCATGGCCTGCTCCTCACCTGATTAATTTTTTCTTTCTGTTTTGCTTTCGTTAAGCAACTTTTAGCTCACTCATTATTTACCATTTGATAACAAATGTTTGGTCTTTCGTGCCATGTAAAAAAACCGCCCCGAAGGGCGGCTCTGTTTATTTCACACAGCGGGTGCACTGTGTGAGTTGTATCTGCTGGAAGAAGTCATTTCCTTTATCATCCACAAGGATAAACGCCGGGAAATCTTCCACTTCAATTTTCCAGATGGCTTCCATTCCTAGTTCCGGATATTCAACACATTCCAGGCTCTTAATACTACCCTGCGCCAATACAGCTGCCGGACCACCGATACTACCGAGGTAGAAACCGCCGTGTTTTTTACAGGCATCCGTCACCTGCTGGCTGCGGTTGCCTTTCGCCAGCATGATCATACTTCCGCCCTGCGCTTGCAGTTGATCGACATAAGAATCCATCCGTCCGGCGGTCGTTGGGCCAAGAGAACCGGAGGCATAACCTTCCGGCGTTTTGGCCGGACCCGCGTAGTAAATCGGATGATCTTTAATATACTGCGGCACCCCTTCGCCGTTATCCATCCGCTCTTTCAGTTTGGCGTGAGCAATATCACGACCAACGATAATCGTGCCATTCAGCGATAAGCGTGTAGAAACGGGATACTGCGACAACTGTGCGAGGATCTCTTTCATCGGACGGTTAAGATCAACGCGCACCGCTTCGCCTTCTCCCGCTTTGCGCAGCTCTTCCGGAATATATTTGCCTGGATTATGTTCCAGTTTTTCGATCCAGATCCCCTGACGGTTGATCTTCGCTTTGATATTACGGTCAGCAGAACAGGAGACGCCCATTCCGACCGGGCAGGATGCGCCGTGACGTGGCAGGCGAATCACGCGGATGTCGTGAGCGAAGTATTTACCACCAAACTGCGCACCCAGACCAAGATTTTGCGCTTCGATCAGCAATTCTTTTTCCAGTTCCACATCGCGGAACGCCTGACCGTGCTCATTCCCTTCCGTTGGCAGTTCGTCATAGTATTTAGCGGAAGCCAGTTTCACTGTTTTAAGGTTAGTTTCCGCAGAAGTTCCACCAATTACGAACGCAATATGATACGGAGGACAGGCCGCCGTACCCAGCGTGCGCATCTTCTCAACCAGGTAATTTTTCAGTTTCCCCGGCGTTAGTAACGCTTTGGTTTCCTGATAGAGATACGTCTTGTTTGCCGAACCACCACCTTTGGCGATACAGAGGAATTTGTACTCGTCGCCATCAACGGCATAAAGATCGATCTGCGCTGGTAGATTGGTGCCGGTATTCACCTCTTTATACATATCCAGCGGCGCGTTTTGCGAGTAGCGCAGATTATCTTCGATATAAGTGTTATAGACACCGCGTGCCAGCGCCGCTTCATCACCGCCACCGGTCCATACACGCTGCCCTTTTTTGCCAACAATAATCGCGGTGCCGGTATCCTGACAGGTTGGCAGAACGCCTTTCGCCGCGATGTCGGAGTTGCGCAGGAATTGCAGCGCCACATATTTATCATTTTCGCTGGCTTCCGGGTCACGCAGAATGTCGGCCACCTGTTGTTGGTGAGCCGGACGCAGCATAAATGACGCATCATGAAACGCCTGACGCGCCAACAAAGTTAACGCTTCGGGTGCGACTTTCAAAATCTCCTGCCCTTCAAATTCAGATACGCTAACGTGTTCGCTGGTTAGCAGGTAATACTCAGTATCATCTTTTTTGAGTGGAAAAGGAGCCTGATAATGAAAGGGTTTGTTTGACATTGTTCTCTCACTTACTGCCTGGTTTGGTTATGCTCTGGGCGGGTGTTCCGTTGCCCTGTTAAAAGCGAGTAACAATATCCTACACACTTTTTTAACAAAAACTGAGACTAGTACGACTTTTTGCGGCTCCAGGTTACTTC
Source organism: Escherichia sp. WS338 (assembly GCF_046486405.1). NCBI lineage: Bacteria > Pseudomonadati > Pseudomonadota > Gammaproteobacteria > Enterobacterales > Enterobacteriaceae > Escherichia > Escherichia sp. WS338. Next base: position 51,161 of record NZ_JBJQLL010000005.1, read on the forward strand.
CCGTAGGATTCTTGCTTTAATAGCGGGATTAATTTCCACATTAAAACAGGGATTGATCATGCAAAAACTCATTAACTCAGTGCAAAACTATGCCTGGGGCAGCAAAACGGCGTTGACTGAACTTTATGGTATGGAAAATCCGTCCAGCCAGCCGATGGCCGAGCTGTGGATGGGCGCACATCCGAAAAGCAGTTCACGAGTGCAGAATGCCGCCGGAGATATCGTTTCACTGCGTGATGTGATTGAGAATAATAAATCGACTCTGCTCGGAGAGGCCGTTGCCAAACGCTTTGGCGAACTGCCTTTCCTGTTCAAAGTATTATGCGCAGCACAGCCGCTCTCCATTCAGGTTCATCCAAACAAACGCAATTCTGAAATCGGTTTTGCCAAAGAAAATGCCGCAGGTATTCCGATGGATGCCGCCGAGCGTAACTATAAAGATCCTAACCACAAGCCGGAGCTGGTTTTTGCGCTGACGCCTTTCCTTGCGATGAACGCGTTTCGTGAGTTTTCCGAGATTGTCTCCCTGCTCCAGCCGGTTGCAGGTGCACATCCGGCGATTGCTCACTTTTTACAACAGCCTGATGCCGAACGTTTAAGCGAACTGTTCGCCAGCCTGTTGAATATGCAGGGTGAAGAAAAATCCCGCGCGCTGGCGATTTTAAAATCGGCCCTTGACAGCCAGCAGGGTGAACCGTGGCAAACGATTCGTTTAATTTCTGAATTTTACCCGGATGACAGCGGTCTGTTCTCCCCGCTGTTGCTGAATGTGGTGAAATTGAATCCTGGCGAAGCGATGTTCCTGTTCGCTGAAACGCCGCACGCTTACCTGCAAGGCGTGGCGCTGGAAGTGATGGCGAACTCCGATAACGTGCTGCGTGCGGGTCTGACGCCTAAATATATTGATATTCCGGAACTGGTTGCCAATGTGAAGTTCGAAGCCAAACCGGCTAACCAGTTGTTGACCCAGCCGGTGAAACAAGGTGCAGAACTGGACTTCCCGATTCCTGTGGATGATTTTGCCTTCTCGCTGCATGACCTTAGTGATAAAGAAACCACCATTAGCCAGCAGAGTGCCGCCATTTTGTTCTGCGTCGAAGGCCATGCAACGCTGTGTAAAGGTTCTCAGCAGTTACAGCTTAAACCGGGTGAATCAGCGTTTATTGCCGCCAACGAATCACCGGTGACTGTCAAAGGCCACGGTCGTTTAGCGCGTGTTTACAACAAGCTGTAAGAGCTTACTGAAAAAATTAACATCTCTTGCTAAGCTTATTAAAGGCTTATAACACCTTCAGGCGGCCAGTCCGCCTGATTTCATTTTATGGATAATCATTATGAATAAATCGCTGGTAGCGGTAGGCGTCATTGTTGCGCTAGGCGTAGTCTGGACAGGCGGCGCATGGTATACAGGCAAGAAGATTGAAACCCATCTCGAAGACATGGTCGCGCAGGCGAACGCGCAACTCAAACTGACCGCTCCTGAATCCAACCTGGAAGTCAGTTATCAAAACTATCATCGCGGCGTATTCAGCAGCCAGTTGCAACTGTTGGTGAAACCCATTGCCGGGAAAGAAAATCCGTGGATTAAAAACGGTCAGAGCGTCATCTTCAACGAATCGGTTGATCATGGTCCCTTTCCCCTTGCCCAGCTCAAAAAACTGAACCTGATCCCGTCGATGGCATCAATTCAAACCACGCTGGTTAATAATGAAGTAAGCAAACCACTGTTTGATATGGCAAAAGGTGAAACGCCTTTTGAGATTAACTCCCGCATTGGTTACAGCGGTGATTCCAGTTCCGATATTTCGCTCAAGCCGCTGAATTACGAGCAAAAGGATGAAAAAGTCGCCTTTAGCGGCGGCGAGTTCCAGTTAAATGCGGACAGAGACGGCAAAGCTATCTCCCTTTCCGGGGAGGCGCAAAGTGGTCGGATAGACGCGGTTAACGAATATAACCAGAAAGTACAGTTGACCTTTAATAATCTGAAAACCGACGGTTCCAGCACGCTGGCAAGTTTTGGTGAGCGCGTAGGAAATCAAAAACTGTCACTGGAAAAAATGACCATTTCAGTGGAAGGCAAAGAACTGGCACTGCTGGAAGGCATGGAGATCAGCGGTAAATCGGATCTGGTCAATGACGGTAAAACGATCAATAGCCAACTGGATTACTCGCTAAACAGCCTGAAGGTACAGAATCAGGATCTGGGCAGCGGCAAGCTGACTTTAAAAGTCGGCCAGATTGATGGTGAAGCCTGGCATCAGTTTAGCCAGCAATATAACGCGCAAACTCAGGCGCTGCTGGCACAGCCAGAAATTGCCAACAATCCCGAACTTTATCAGGAGAAAGTGACGGAAGCCTTCTTTAGCGCTCTGCCGCTGATGCTGAAAGGCGATCCGGTGATTACTATCGCGCCGCTAAGCTGGAAAAACAGTCAGGGTGAAAGTGCGCTGAATCTGTCGCTGTTCCTGAAAGATCCGGCAACGACTAAAGAAGCGCCGCAAACGCTGGCGCAGGAAGTAGATCGTTCGGTTAAATCTCTGGATGCGAAACTGACCATTCCGGTGGATATGGCAACTGAGTTGATGACTCAGGTAGCGAAGCTGGAAGGTTATCAGGAAGATCAAGCGAAAAAACTGGCGAAACAGCAAGTTGAAGGTGCATCAGCAATGGGGCAGATGTTCCGTCTGACCACCTTGCAGGACAATACCATCACCACCAGCCTGCAATATGCTAACGGTCAGATCACGTTAAACGGGCAGAAAATGCCACTGGAAGATTTCGTTGGTATGTTTGCAATGCCGGCATTAAACGTTCCGGTCGTACCCGCTATTCCGCAGCAGTAATTCACGGCCAATACGCCGGAGGTTTTTCTCTCCGGCGTAATTTCTTACTTCAGCATAAAGTCATACTGAATACTCATTTTCACATCCCAGTAATTCAGGCGATCGCCCAGCGCACTGCCATCGCGCTTTTCCTGCCCTTTATCGGCAGCAAGAAAGAAATTCATCCCTTGTAACGGCCCTTCGCTGACCCGATAGTTCATACCACCTAAGATACCCGCGCCTTCAATCCGCACATCTCGTTTACTGGATTCATAGCCGCGGGTCACAATCGGTGCAAATGTCAGCGTAAATTGCGGAGTTAAACGATAGTTGACGCCCAATTGCCAGGACTGCATTCCTTCACGGTTACGATCAAGACTTAATGAAAAGGGATAGCCAATGTCAGTATCCACCACGGCACCATTCATTGCATGGCGCAAATAACCACCACTGCCAAATACGCTTCCCCACGGCGCATTCCAGGTCAATTGTCCACTAACCAACGCCGTTTCATTGGGCTGGCTGGTATTACGACTTAAACCTTCGAGCTGCGCGTAAAAGCCGAGCAACTCCCCTTTCAACGTATAATTCGGGTCGAGCGGTATGCTTTTCTCGAGAATACTTTGTATCTGATTGGAAACATCTTTCTGTACCGATGCCCCCAGAGAATAGCGACTGGTATCATCATGCCAACTGGCGGCTAAAAAAGAACGTGCGCGATGTTTATCGTATTTTCCCGTCTGGCTGTTATAAACCCCTTCATCACGAATACCGGTTGTTGAATCGGTCCATAAAAATACTCGTGAACGCCACATTCCCCACAGATCAATATTTGGCGTTAAAGCCCAATAACCTAATGCTCCTTCAGAAACAGTCGGTAATGTACGTTGCGAACTGCCAGCCATTAACGGAATACGATAAGGTAAGCTACCATAACTATAATCCGTCCCGAAGCGACCTAATTTTAGCAGGCTATTTTCACTGGGTTTTATTTTTACTGCCCCCAGGGCAAAGCCAAAACTTTTATCACCATCAAGATACCACCGGGTACTCATATCAGCACGAGCACCTAATTTATAAACATAATACGCCCCGCCTTCAACGCCAATAATATTGGAATAATAACCACTATTGAAATCGAGCAATCCTCCCTGTACCCATGCGTAAATATCTCTTCCCGTGCCAGCACTGGGCTTATCAGCCCTGCGTAATTCGTTTTTCAGTCTGATGCGTAGTCCCGCTTCATCGTCAGCCGGTTGCGCCGCGTAAGCAGAGGTAAGGCCAGAGGCAGCCGTCAGGCAAATAACGGCCATGGCCACTATTTTTCTCATAGTTGCACCTTTGATGTTCTGATTATTTTTATTGAATATTAACTAGTGATATCGTTGATTAATTGCTGCTGAACTTTTTTACGATTATCAATTTCAACAACGATTTCTTTGAATTTTTTATCCGTGAGCGGATAAAACCAGATAATGACGAATGCCAGTAGCATAAATCCGCAAGGTACTAAGGCAATTGATGTGCGGATGCCCATAATAACTTCCGGCGTTTGCGCCTGATTGGCGATATATCCGCTTAATCCCAAAATAAAGGCAGGAATTGAACCTCCGATTGCCTGACCGCATTTACGGGTAAATGAGAATAGTGAATAGGTGAGCCCTTCAATTCGCACGCCGGTCAGGTATTCACCGTATTCTACGGTATCAGCTTCCAGTGCCCACATCACGGTCATGGTAACGCCCTGGCCAATTGATGCGATGGCCAACGCAACCAACGCCACCGGCAGTGACCAGACGGAAACCCAGAAGAACAGCAGATAACCGCAGGTTCCCAGCAAAGCGCCAATCAGGAAGGTATTCTTTTTACCGATCCTCGCGACCATCCCCGGCACCAGCGGTGCCGATGCCACAGTACCGACCAGGTTTTGCACCAGTACCAGCACAGTGAACAGCCCGGTATCATTTAACACATAGCGCACGTAGAACAACGACGAGGCGCTGACCGCGAAGGTCGAAATCAGCACACACAGCGCACCGATGCACAACATAAACAGCGGGCGATTCCGTTTCAGGGTTTGCAGACTGATCTTCAATGACGGCTGCGCCACGATACGTACCACATTCTCACGCGTCGATTTGAAGCAGATGAAGTAAAGCACCATTCCGGCAATCGCCAGCACAATTGTCCAGAAATGATATACCGACACCATCTCTTCCGGGCTGGAGTTCTTAATGCTCGGTCCTATCAGAAATGCCAGGCAGACAAAGGTCAATGAAGCGGCAATCCCGCGAGCCGCGCCCAGACGGGCGCGGGATTGTGGTTGTTGGGTCATCGCGGTAGCAAGTGAACCATAAGGAATATTCACCAGGCTGTAGCAAAGCCCGAGTCCCATGTAGGTCAAATATGCATACACAACTTTGCTGCTATGGCTCCAGTCGGTCGGCACCCAGAATACCAGCACGCTGAAGATCATTAACGGCGCAGTACCGAAGAGTAAAAACGGGCGGAATTTTCCCCATCGGGTATTCACACTGTCCACCACTCGTCCGGCAAAGACATCGGCGAAGGCATCGAATACCCGCACCAGTAACAGCATGGTGCCCGCCGCAGCGGCACCGACGCCAGCGACGTCGGTGTAGTAACTCAACAGGAAGAGCGCCCCCATTGCGAAGGCGAAGTTATTGGCGACGTCACCGAGGCTGTAGCCGACGATGGTGCGCCAGGAGAGTTGTTGATTCATTGTTTGCCTCCCTGCTGCGGTTTTTCACCGAAGTTCATGCCGGTCCAGCGTTTTTGCAGCAGAAAAGCCGCCGACTTCGGTTTGCGGTCGCGGGTGAAGATCCCTTTCTTGTTACCGCCAACGCGCAATATGCCTTGCGAGGTCGCAAAATCGGCGAAATTCCATACCTGCTCACCGACGACAGCGCTGACGCGATCAAAGACGCGGTGATACATATCCAGCCAGGCGCACTGATACTCTTCACTCCACATGTCGGTGTACATTGAGTGCAGGCCGGCTAACGTATCCACGCCGTATTCGGTGATGATAATCGGCTGATGCAGTTTCTCCTGCCAGGCCAGAAGTTCTTTTTCCAGTACCTTCTCTGCCGTTTCCAAATCGCCGCTTTGGACATACCAACCGTAATAACGGTTCAGGCACAGCACATCAAAGAGATCGCTGATGGTATCGGTGTGAGCGTCGCAGAACATTACATTGACGCAGGTGATCGGACGCGTCGGATCGAGTTTACGCGTTGCTTCCGCCAGTGGCGCGAAATATTCCCGTGCACCTTGCGGACGGGTATCCGGTTCGTTGGCAATACTCCACATCACCACGCTTGGGTGGTTTTTGTCACGCGCAATCAGCTCTTTAATCGCCTGTAAGTGCGCCTGCTGGGTTTCCCCGTTGACTGCCTCTTCGCTGTACAGTTCTTTCGGCTTGTTGCCCGCTTCGAAACCAATGCCTAAAGAGAGGTTAAAGCCGACAGCTGCAGTTTCATCAATCACCACGATGCCATGTTCATCTGCCCAGTCGAGCATCTCTTCAGCGTAAGGGTAATGCGAGGTACGGTAGGAGTTGGCCCCAATCCAGTCCATTAGTGCGTGATCGTGCACCATCAGCACGTTATCGAATCCTTTGCCGCGCAAATCCGCATCTTCATGACGACCAAAGCCAGTAAAGTAGAACGGTTTGTGGTTGATCAGGAACTGTTCGCCCTTCACTGCCACTGACCGGATGCCGACGCGCAGCAGGTAGATATCACACTCTGTCTGGCTTTTGGCTGTGACGCACAGTTCATAGAGATAACCTTCACCCGGTTGCCAGAGGTGCGGATTCACCACTTGCAAAGTCCCGCTGGTACCTTGTCCAGTTGCAACCACCTGCTGATCCGCATCACGCAGTTCAACGCTGACATCACCATTTGCTACCACCTGCCAGTCAACAGACGCGTGGTTACAGTCTTGCGCGACATGCGTCACCACGGTGATATCGTCCACCCAGGTGTTCGGCGTGGTGTAGAGCATTACGCTGCGATGGATCCCGGCATAGTTAAAGAAATCATGGAAGTAAGACTGCTTTTTCTTGCCGTTTTCATCGGTAATCACCATTCCCGGCGGGATAGTCTGCCAGTTCAGTTCATTGTTCACACAAACGGTGATACGTACACTTTTCCCGGCAATAACATACGGCGTGACATCGGCTTCAAATGGCGTATAGCCGCCCTGATGCTCCATCACTTCCTGATTATTTACCCACACTTTGCCGTAATGAGTGACCGCATCGAAACGCAGCACGATACGCTGGCCTGCCCAACCTTTCGGTATAAAGACTTCGCGCTGATACCAGACGTTGCCCACATAATTACGAATATCTGCATCGGCGAACTGATCGTTAAAACTGCCCGGCACAGCAATTGCCCGGCTTTCTTGTAACGCGCTTTCCCACCAACGCTGATCAATTCCACAGTTTTCGCGATCCAGACTGAATGCCCACAGGCCGTCGAGTTTTTTGATTTCACGGGTTGGGGTTTCTACAGGACGTAACATAAGGGACTCCTCATTAAGATAAAAATACTGGTCAACCTTTAATCTGATTAGTTAACCAATTCTGCGTTGCACACAGTTATCTGTGAGAACCCCATGGAAGAGAAATGGAAATAAAAAGAACTGACACCGGGATCAAAAAACCAAAAACTGCAATACCCACAGCGTGATATAGATCGCATTAATCTTTAAAACAGCGTTGACATAAGCCATAAAATAAGCAATCGAACGTTCGTTCGAACGTATTGGGAACGATAAACTCTCATGACATATGACTACGGTGAATATTTTGGGGGGGGGAATTCTCCGCTCCCGGGGAGGATGATTTTTGCACAGAGAAATTACGATATGAAACGCGGGCTCAGTTGTCATCAGCCCGCGGAAAGAGAGAGAGAGGATCAGGATGCGGTTAAGATACCGCCAATCATCGCGCGTAATCCCTGAGCAAACGACGCTTCACGTGCCAGATCTTCCGCTTCGATATCGGCCAGTACACCGTAGGTCAGATCCAGCAGTAAACGTGAAGTCATTGCCGTGTTGATGTCTGGGCTTATCTCGCCTTTTTGCTGGGCATCACGCATCCGCTGGGCAACAAATTCCGTGATCGTCATATGCTTATTTTTAAGCATGGCGGCGACCTGTGGGTTACGCATCCCTTCCGCCATAATTTCGACCACCAGCGCCCGTTGTCCAAAGGCTTCATGGGTGAGAGATACAATAGACTCGACCATATAGTCAACGAAATGAATCCCTTCAATCGGTTCCCGGAAACGGGCCAGCGCCCTCTCCTGGTCCTGTAAGATAATCGCCTGAATCAAGGCTTCTTTGGAGATGAAATGGTGATAGAGCGTCCCTGGACTAATGGCGCAAGATTTACAGATGGCTTTCATCGAGGCACTGTGAAATCCATTTTCTGAAAAAATCTCTCTGGCAGCATTGAGGATCCGGGTCCGTGTCGGTTGTGCTTCAGTCTGCATGTTATCCATCATAAAACCATTATAGTTAGCGTGAATAACTAGTTTACCGCGTTGTCAGGTGAGCGCCTATCATTGCTGTTGAATAGTGCGAAGGCACACTCTATTCGTATACTTTTCATCCAGATATTGGTTAACCAATAGCAGTGATTTGGCTGCCAGTTGTTTAGCAGAAACGTTGATGAGTTTATCCCGGTAAACAACACGCACGGTTGTTTACCGGTCCGTTAGTGTATTAATTGAGCTCCTGTACCCCACCACCGGAGACGGTGAGAATTTGTCCGCTTACCCAGCTCGCAGCTGGCGAGCAAAGGAACAGCGCCGCGTTAGCAATATCTTGCGGTTGGCCCAGACGTCTGATCGGCGTGTGCTGTAACATTTTTTGTTCAATTTCTGGTGTAATAACGGATTTCAGGGCATCGGTTAATATTGCCCCCGGCGCAATGCCATTTACCCGAATATTTTTTTCCCCCAGGTCAAACGCCATATTTCTGACCAGATGACTGGCCGCAGCTTTAGATGATGCATAAGAAGTCATGTTTATATTTTTATTTTCTGCCGCCATAGAAGTGATGGTCAGAATAACGCCACCGCCATTTTTTTCCATTTCTGGCGCAACAAGTTGTGACAGATGGAAAAAAGAAAACACATTCAGTTCATAAGCACGGCGAAAATCTGCCATTGGCATATCAAACGGTTTAGGACCACCGCCACCGGCGTTGTTAACCAGGATATCAACTTTACCCAGCTTACTGACGGCAAAGTCTGCCAGTGCAGAGAGTTCCTGTTCGGAAGTAATATCACAACGCCAGGCAAATGCCTGACCACCCAGTTGTTGAATTTCATCTACAACATGGTTAGCTGCGTCGGCGTTAATATCACTGACCACCACAGATGCGCCAGCTGTCGCGAATGTAATGGCAATTTCTTTACCAATACCTGCACCGGCACCTGTGATGATGGCACATTTTCCGTCGAGTCTCAGGTTGTCAGAATTAAACACATAAACCTCCTGTGAACTTCAGTAAAAATAAAAGGCACCGCCTGTGTGCCACATTTTTTATCATTAACCTTGAGGAAAGGACACTACCAGGTATAGCAGATAAAGAGAGGATTATTTCGCCGCAATGAGCCGGGCGGGAATAATAAGATTGCGTGAATGCGTCTCTTCATGGGTGATTTTTTGCATCATGCGATCCGCAAGTGTGGTACCAAGTTCCCGCGCAGGCGTGCTGGCCCAGGTAACAGGTATATCATCAAGTGTGGTTGGCGTTGCATCGGTAAATGCCGCCAACGAAACCTGTTGTTCAAAGTAACGATCGACTCCGCTTTCCCCGCTTTGCCGCCCTGCTTTCAGCAAACCAAACCATGCCCCCATCGCAATAGTTTCGTTATAGCAAACCACAGCACTGATGGTCGGGTTATGACGTAAAAGCGCCGTGATAGCTTCCGCGGCTTGCTTCTGGCTGGAAGAGCACTCCAACACCCAATCGCTGTGAAACGGCAGGCCAAATTTTAGTAGAGTTGCACAATAGCCCCCCACCCGTTCTGCCCGGGTTAATGAGGAACTTTGCCCTCCCAGCCAGGCGATACGCTGATGCCCATTGCGAATGAGATGCTCCGTCAACAACTGTGCAGCCTGCATGTTATCCGGGCGAACCGTATCAACATCATCAAGATAACTGGCACGGGAAGCGAAAATCACCGGGATAGCTTTTTCTTCTGCCATCCGTCGCAGGTCATCGCTGCTTCCTGCAGCCCCGGCAATGACCACACCATCGACCCCCTGATTCAGTAACAGTGAAAACCGCTGTGCCAGCTGCTCGCCGTCTTTACCGCCGTGAAGCAAAAAAACCATCCGTCCCTGCGCTTCCAGAGCTTCCGTCAATCCGGCCGTTAATTCGGCGTAAAACGGCGCAGATAAATCACGGACGATCAAACCAATGACGCCGCTTTGCCCGCCGCGCAGCGCCGACGCCTGACGATTGCGCACAAATCCCAGCTCTTCAATGGCGGCGTTAACGCGTTCTCCTGTGGCGGTAGAGATTCGCCCTTTGCCACTTAGCACCAGCGAAACGGTACTTACCGACACGCCCGCAGCCAGCGCAACATCATGAATGGTTATTTTTTTGGCGGTAGCCATGCAGATGACCTACTCCCTGATTATGTGACAGATAAAACGTTTTACCTTTTATTTATCTTATACCCGCTATTATCGTTGCGTAATGTGATTTATGCCTCACTAAAATTTGATAAAACGTTTTATCTTCTCGCGCAATTTACTGAATCCAGATTGTTCTCTACGAGGAGTCGTTTTATGACGGCGAAAACAGCACCGAAAGTCACGCTGTGGGAGTTCTTCCAGCAGTTAGGCAAAACCTTCATGTTACCCGTGGCATTATTGTCGTTCTGCGGCATTATGCTCGGCATTGGTAGTTCCCTTAGTAGCCACGATGTCATCACCCTAATCCCGGTCCTGGGCAACCCCGTGTTGCAGGCTATCTTTACCTGGATGAGTAAGATTGGCTCGTTTGCTTTTAGTTTCCTGCCAGTCATGTTCTGTATCGCCATCCCGCTGGGCCTGGCACGCGAAAACAAAGGCGTAGCGGCGTTCGCTGGCTTCGTCGGTTATGCGGTAATGAACCTCGCGGTAAACTTCTGGTTAACCAATAAAGGCATTCTGCCAACCACAGACGCCGCCGTTCTGAAAGCCAATAACATACAGAGCATTCTTGGGATCCAGTCGATCGATACCGGGATCCTCGGTGCGGTGATCGCCGGTATTATCGTCTGGATGCTGCATGAGCGATTCCATAATATCCGCCTGCCGGATGCGCTGGCATTCTTCGGCGGTACGCGCTTCGTACCAATCATCTCCTCGCTGGTGATGGGCCTTGTCGGTCTGGTGATTCCATTAGTCTGGCCGATTTTCGCCATGGGTATTAGCGGCTTAGGCCATATGATCAACAGCGCGGGTGATTTCGGACCGATGCTGTTTGGTACCGGTGAACGTCTGCTGTTGCCGTTTGGTCTGCATCACATTCTGGTGGCATTAATTCGCTTTACCGACGCAGGCGGCACGCAGGAAGTCTGCGGTCAAACCGTCAGCGGCGCACTGACCATCTTCCAGGCGCAATTGAGTTGCCCGACCACTCACGGTTTTTCTGAAAGCGCCACGCGTTTCCTTTCGCAAGGTAAAATGCCTGCGTTTCTCGGCGGCCTGCCAGGTGCAGCGTTAGCTATGTATCACTGCGCGCGCCCGGAAAATCGCCATAAAATTAAAGGTCTGCTTATTTCTGGCCTGATCGCCTGTGTCGTTGGCGGCACGACCGAACCGCTGGAATTCCTGTTCCTTTTCGTAGCGCCAGTTCTGTATGTCATCCACGCGCTGTTAACCGGCCTCGGCTTCACCGTCATGTCTGTGCTCGGCGTCACCATCGGTAATACCGACGGCAATATCATCGACTTCGTGGTGTTCGGTATTTTGCATGGTCTGTCAACCAAGTGGTACATGGTGCCAGTGGTGGCGGCAATCTGGTTTGTGGTTTACTACGTCATCTTCCGTTTCGCTATCACCCGCTTCAATCTGAAAACCCCGGGGCGCGATAGCGAAGTTGCCAGCTCAATCGAAAAAGCCGTTGCCGGTGCGCCGGGTAAATCAGGTTACAACGTTCCGGCAATCCTCGAAGCCTTAGGCGGTGCCGACAATATTGTCAGCCTCGATAACTGCATTACCCGTCTGCGTTTGTCTGTGAAAGATATGTCGCTTGTTAATGTGCAGGCACTGAAGGACAATCGGGCAATTGGCGTAGTACAACTTAATCAACATAACCTGCAGGTTGTTATCGGGCCACAAGTTCAGTCAGTAAAAGATGAAATGGCCGGTCTGATGCATACTGTTCAGGCATAAGGATAAGATATGTTCGATTTTTCAAAGGTCGTGGATCGTCATGGCACATGGTGTACGCAGTGGGATTATGTCGCTGACCGTTTCGGCACTGCTGACCTGTTACCGTTCACGATTTCAGACATGGATTTTGCCACTGCCCCCTGCATTATCGAGGCGCTGAATCAGCGCCTGATGCACGGCGTGTTTGGCTACAGCCGCTGGAAAAACGATGAGTTTCTCGCGGCTATTGCCCACTGGTTTTCCACCCAGCATTACACCGCCATTGATACGCAGTCGGTGGTGTATGGCCCTTCTGTTATCTATATGGTTTCAGAACTGATTCGTCAGTGGTCTGAAACAGGTGAAGGCGTGGTGATCCACACACCCGCCTATGACGCATTTTACAAGGCCATTGAAGGTAACCAGCGCACAGTAATGCCCGTTGCTTTAGAGAAGCAGGCTGACGGCTGGTTTTGCGATATGGGCAAGCTGGAAGCCGTGTTGGCGAAACCAGAATGTAAAATTATGCTCCTGTGTAGCCCACAGAATCCTACCGGGAAAGTGTGGACGTGCGATGAGCTGGAGATCATGGCTGACCTGTGCGAGCGTCATGGTGTGCGGGTTATTTCCGATGAAATCCATATGGATATGGTTTGGGGCAAGCAGCCGCATATTCCCTGGAGTAATGTGGCGCGCGGAGACTGGGCATTGCTAACGTCGGGATCGAAAAGTTTCAATATTCCCGCCCTGACCGGTGCTTACGGGATTATAGAAAATAGCAGCAGCCGTGATTCCTATTTATCGGCACTGAAAGGACGTGATGGCCTTTCTTCCCCTTCAGTACTGGCGTTAACTGCCCATATCGCCGCCTATCAGCAAGGCGCGCCGTGGCTGGATGCCTTACGCGTCTATCTGAAAGATAACCTGACGTATATCGCAGATAAAATGAACTCCGCGCTCCCTGAACTCAACTGGCAGATCCCGCAATCCACTTATCTGGCCTGGATTGATCTACGTCCGTTGAATATTGACGACAACGCGTTGCAAAAAGCGCTTATCGAGCAAGAGAAGGTCGCGATCATGCCGGGGTATACCTACGGTGAAGAAGGTCGTGGTTTTGTCCGTCTCAATGCCGGGTGCCCGCGTTCGAAACTGGAAAAAGGTGTTGCTGGATTAATTAACGCCATCCGCGCTGTTCGTTAACCCCAATTGCGCAACGTAAAAAATCGTTGCGCAATCGTGGATTTTTACCCTGCTTTGTTTTTATAATGGTGCGCACTTTTATATCCAGAAAAAGAGTGCGACCATGATTGATACCACCCTGCCATTAACTGATATCCATCGCCACCTTGATGGCAACATTCGTCCCCAGACCATTCTTGAACTTGGCCGCCAGTATAATATCTCGCTTCCTGCACAATCCCTGGAAACACTGATTCCCCACGTTCAGGTCATTGCCAACGAACCCGATCTTGTGAGCTTTCTGACCAAACTTGACTGGGGCGTTAAAGTTCTCGCCTCTCTTGATGCCTGTCGCCGCGTGGCATTTGAAAACATTGAAGATGCAGCCCGTAACGGCCTGCACTATGTCGAGCTGCGTTTTTCACCGGGCTACATGGCAATGGCACATCAGCTGCCTGTAGCGGGTGTTGTCGAAGCGGTGATCGATGGCGTACGTGAGGGTTGCCGCACCTTTGGTGTGCAGGCGAAGCTTATCGGCATTATGAGCCGGACCTTCGGCGAAGCCGCCTGTCAGCAAGAGCTGGAGGCCTTTTTAGCCCACCGTGACCAGATTACCGCACTTGATTTAGCCGGTGATGAACTTGGTTTCCCGGGAAGTCTGTTCCTTTCTCACTTCAACCGCGCGCGTGATGCGGGCTGGCATATTACCGTCCATGCAGGCGAAGCTGCCGGGCCGGAAAGCATCTGGCAGGCGATTCGTGAACTGGGTGCGGAGCGTATTGGACATGGCGTAAAAGCCATTGAAGATCGGGCGCTGATGGATTTTCTCGCCGAGCAACAAATTGGTATTGAATCCTGTCTGACCTCCAATATTCAGACCAGCACCGTGGCAGAGCTGGCGGCACATCCGCTGAAAACGTTCCTTGAGCATGGCATTCGTGCCAGCATTAACACTGACGATCCCGGCGTACAGGGAGTGGATATCATTCACGAATATACCGTTGCCGCGCCGGCTGCTGGGTTATCCCGCGAGCAAATCCGCCAGGCGCAGATTAATGGTCTGGAAATGGCTTTCCTCAGCGCAGAGGAAAAACGCGCACTGCGAGAAAAAGTCGCTGCGAAGTAACAAAAATGGATGGTGCTAATTGCACCATCCTCTTTTCACGCAAGGCACAGCGTCGCGCGATGTTTGGCGGATTCGATGCCCAGCTCAATCAACTCCATTACCTGGATTGCCTGACTTGCCGGAACCGGATTTTCACCATCGCCATTTAACGCATCACGAATAGCCGCATAGTAAGCCGGATAATTCCCTGGTACTGTCAACAGCGTTTCTTCGACACGTTCCTCACCTTCCACGCGGGTAAGTACGCCATCACGCATATCGTAGCCCCAGTCTTCCTGCGGCAGACGCTCGCCATTTTTCAGACGTTCTTCCTGTGGATCGAGGCCATATTTCACATAACTGCCTCGGGATCCATGCACGATATAACGTGCTGACTCAGCGGCTGCCAGCATGGTGCCGTGTAAAATGACTCGCCGCTGCGGATAGGACAAGATGGCGTGGAAATAATCGGTCGACTGCGCTCCGGGCCGTAACTGTGCCAAATCTACCGTCATGCTAACCGGTAAACCAAATAGCGTAATGGCCTGATCAAGAAGGTGCGGTGCTAAATCGTACCAGATACCGCTGCCAGGGCCGCCCTGTTCACGCCAACGATCGCGCACCTGCGGACGGAAGCGGTCAAAATGAGACTCAAAGTAAGCAACTTCACCCAGTACGCCTTCCGCGAGCAAACCTTTTAGCGTCAGGAAATCGCTATCCCAGCGACGGTTATGGAATACAGACAGCACACGCCCCAGGCTTTTTGCCAGCGCTTCCAGCTCTCGCGCTTGTGACAGTGTCACGGTAAAGGGTTTATCAACGACCACATGTTTACCCGCCTCAAGCGCCGCTTTGGCTAACGGGAAATGGGTATCGTTGGGTGTAGGGATGACAATCAGGTCTATGTTGGGATCGTTAAACAGATGCTTCGGCTCAGAGACAACCGTAACCGTTGGCCAGTCGGCTTTTACTTTTGTTTCATCGCTGCTGGAGATTACCGCCAGTTCCAGCCCGGGCGTGCCCGCAATCAGGGGCGCATGGAAGGTTTTGCTCGCATAACCATACCCAATCACCCCAACACGGATGTTGTCGCTCATGTCATTGCCTCTCATTGAAGTATGATGGCTATTTGACACTATCCTTTACCCTCGCTCAACAGTTTAATAACCTGCCAGCAATAAGGGATGTTGTTTAACTTAAGTCAAAAAAATAGCGAATTTTCCAACGACAAAAGCTAAATATCGCAAAAACCTCAGTAAAAATCTTGCTGGAGCTATTATTGCTAAGTAACATTTACCCCCTGAAGTTAATGGATCAATCAACAGAGATGTGGGCTGTAATGAATCGTCTTATTGAATTAACAGGTTGGATCGTTCTTGTCGTTTCAGTCATTCTTCTTGGCGTGGCGAGTCACATTGACAACTATCAGCCACCTGAACAGAGTACTACGGTACAACACAAGTAAGCTCTGCGCTTGTAGAGCGACATGCTGCCCGTCCGGGTGCATCTTTTCACTTGTCGGATATTAAACCAGGAATTTATTATCTTGTTCGATGTTGTTGGTGATTGTCAGAGATAGTAAAGCGCGTTACTCTTTTCAGAGCAGTTTTTCATCCCTGAATATTTGCCATCAGCGCATTCTTATTATTGTAATAACACACGCGTTCACTTTTGGTGAAATTTTATCATCACTAATAATACCTACCCCTTTGGTATTAATTATTTTATGGACCTTTTATGACTGTTCAGGACTACTTATTAAAATTTCGCAAAATCAGTTCACTCGAAAGTTTGGAAAAACTCTACGACCATCTTAATTACACCCTGACGGACGATCAGGAACTGATCAATATGTATCGTGCTGCCGATCACCGTCGCGCAGAGCTGGTTTCTGGCGGGCGTTTGTTTGACCTCGGCCAGGTACCGAAGTCCGTCTGGCACTATGTCCAATAAAGAAAGTAGCGATCGGTTATAAAAGCCTTATAATAACGCCCCTAAAATTAGATTTGCCTGTTTGCGTCGCTATTCTGGAGAACCTATGACCACCACAACGCCACAACGTATTGGAGGCTGGTTGCTTGGCCCATTGGCCTGGCTTTTAGTCGCTCTGTTAAGTACGACGCTGGCGTTGTTGCTGTATACCGCTGCGTTATCTTCTCCGCAAACATTTCAAACGCTCGGCGAACAAGCACTGACGACACAAATCTTATGGGGCGTTTCTTTTATTACCGCTATCGCCATGTGGTATTACACACTGTGGTTGACCATCGCTTTCTTTAAACGTCGGCGTTGTGTTCCTAAACACTATATTATCTGGCTGCTTATTTCCGTCTTACTGGCAGTAAAAGCGTTCGCTTTTTCACCCGTGGAAGATGGCATAGCCGTTCGCCAGTTACTGTTTACTTTGTTGGCAACCGCATTGATCGTCCCCTATTTTAAACGCTCGTCGCGGGTGAAAGCGACGTTTGTGAATCCGTAATAACCTTACAGTTAACCTGTTGTCGCCTGCTCTGGATTAACGGATAATAGGCGGCTTTTTTATTTCAGGCCGAAAAATGACTGACTACCTGTTACTGTTTGTCGGAACTGTACTGGTCAATAACTTTGTACTGGTCAAGTTTCTCGGTCTCTGTCCGTTTATGGGAGTTTCCAAAAAGCTGGAAACCGCGATGGGCATGGGGCTGGCAACAACGTTTGTGATGACGCTGGCGTCTATTTGCGCCTGGCTTATCGATACGTGGATTTTGATCCCGCTTAATCTGATTTACCTGCGCACCCTGGCGTTTATTCTGGTGATTGCTGTGGTTGTGCAGTTCACCGAGATGGTGGTGCGCAAAACCAGCCCGGTGCTTTACCGTCTGCTGGGGATTTTTTTGCCGCTTATCACCACCAACTGTGCAGTGCTCGGCGTGGCGTTGCTGAATATCAATCTCGGGCACAATTTCTTGCAGTCGGCGCTGTACGGTTTTTCCGCCGCTGTCGGTTTCTCGCTGGTGATGGTGCTCTTCGCCGCCATCCGCGAACGCCTTGCTGTGGCTGATGTCCCGGCACCTTTTCGCGGTAATGCCATTGCGTTAATTACCGCAGGTCTTATGTCTCTGGCCTTTATGGGCTTTAGTGGTTTGGTGAAGTTGTAATGAATGCTATCTGGATTGCCGTTGCCGCCGTGAGCCTGCTGGGCCTGGCGTTTGGCGCCATTCTGGGTTATGCCTCCCGCCGTTTTGCGGTGGAAGACGATCCGGTCGTTGAGAAAATTGACGAAATCTTACCGCAGAGCCAGTGTGGTCAGTGCGGTTATCCCGGCTGTCGCCCCTACGCGGAAGCTATCAGCTGTAACGGTGAAAAAATTAACCGCTGCGCCCCAGGGGGCGAAGCTGTGATGCTAAAAATTGCCGAGTTGCTTAATGTCGAGCCACAGCCGCTGGATGGCGAAGCGCAAGAGCTAACACCTGCGCGGATGGTGGCGGTTATTGATGAAAATAACTGTATTGGCTGCACTAAATGTATTCAGGCGTGTCCGGTAGACGCCATCGTTGGCGCTACCCGCGCCATGCATACGGTAATGAGTGATCTCTGTACGGGCTGCAATTTATGCGTTGATCCGTGCCCGACGCACTGCATCTCGTTGCAACCGGTTGCAGAAACACCTGACTCCTGGAAATGGGATCTGAACACCATTCCCGTGCGTATCATTCCCGTGGAACACCATGCTTAAGTTATTCTCTGCATTCAGAAAAAATAAAATCTGGGATTTCAACGGCGGCATCCATCCACCGGAGATGAAAACCCAGTCCAACGGTACACCCCTGCGCCAGATACCCCTGGCGCAGCGTTTTGTCATTCCACTGAAACAGCATATTGGTGCTGAAGGTGAGTTGTGCGTTAGCGTCGGCGATAAAGTATTGCGCGGCCAGCCGCTTACCCGTGGTCGCGGCAAAATGCTGCCTGTTCACGCGCCCACCTCGGGTACCGTTACGGCTATTGCGCCCCACTCTACGGCTCATCCTTCAGCGTTAGCTGAATTAAGCGTGATTATTGATGCCGATGGTGAAGACTGCTGGATCCCGCGAGACGGCTGGGCCGATTATCGCTCTCGCAGTCGCGAAGAGTTAATCGAGCGCATTCATCAGTTTGGTGTTGCCGGGCTGGGCGGTGCGGGATTCCCGACAGGCGTTAAATTGCAGGGTGGCGGAGATAAGATTGAAACGTTGATTATCAACGCTGCTGAGTGCGAGCCGTACATTACCGCCGATGACCGTTTGATGCAGGATTGCGCGGCTCAGGTCGTAGAGGGTATTCGCATTCTTGCGCATATTCTGCAGCCACGCGAAATTCTTATCGGCATTGAAGATAACAAACCGCAGGCGATTTCCATGCTGCGCGCGGTGCTGGCGGACTCTCACGATATTTCTCTGCGGGTGATTCCAACCAAATATCCTTCTGGCGGCGCTAAACAATTAACCTACATTCTGACCGGGAAGCAGGTTCCACATGGCGGGCGTTCATCCGATATCGGCGTATTAATGCAAAACGTCGGCACTGCTTATGCAGTGAAACGTGCCGTTATTGATGGCGAGCCGATTACCGAGCGTGTCGTAACCCTGACTGGCGAAGCAATCGCACGCCCGGGCAACGTCTGGGCACGGCTGGGTACGCCAGTGCGTCATTTATTGAATGATGCCGGATTCTGCCCCTCTGCCGATCAAATGGTGATTATGGGCGGCCCGCTAATGGGCTTTACCTTGCCATGGCTGGATGTCCCGGTCGTAAAGATTACCAACTGTCTGTTGGCTCCCTCTGCCAATGAGCTTGGCGAACCACAGGAAGAACAAAATTGCATCCGTTGTAGTGCCTGTGCTGACGCCTGCCCTGCGGATCTTTTGCCGCAACAGTTGTACTGGTTCAGCAAAGGTCAGCAACACGATAAAGCCACCACGCATAACATTGCCGACTGCATTGAATGTGGGGCTTGCGCGTGGGTTTGCCCGAGCAATATTCCCCTGGTGCAATATTTCCGTCAGGAAAAAGCTGAAATTGCGGCTATTCGTCAGGAAGAAAAGCGCGCCGCAGAAGCCAAAGCGCGTTTCGAAGCGCGCCAGGCTCGTCTGGAACGCGAAAAAGCGGCTCGCCTTGAACGACATAAGAGCGCAGCCGTTCAACCTGCAGCCAAAGATAAAGATGCGATTGCTGCCGCTCTGGCGCGGGTGAAAGAGAAACAGGCCCAGGCTACACAGCCGATTGTGATTAAAGCGGGCGAACGCCCGGATAACAGTGCAATTATTGCAGCACGTGAAGCCCGTAAAGCGCAAGCCAGAGCGAAACAGGCAGAACTGCAGCAAACTAACGACGCAGCAACCGTTGCTGATCCACGTAAAACCGCAGTCGAAGCCGCTATCGCCCGCGCCAAAGCGCGCAAGCTGGAGCAGCAACAGGCTAATGCGGAGCCAGAAGAACAGGTTGACCCGCGCAAAGCCGCCGTCGAAGCCGCTATTGCCCGAGCCAAAGCGCGCAAGCTGGAGCAGCAACAGGCTAATGCCGAGCCAGAACAACAGGTCGATCCGCGCAAAGCCGCCGTCGAAGCCGCTATTGCCCGTGCCAAAGCACGCAAGCTGGAACAGCAACAGGCTAATGCGGAACCAGAAGAACAGGTCGATCCGCGCAAAGCTGCCGTCGAAGCCGCTATTGCCCGCGCCAAAGCACGCAAGCTGGAACAGCAACAGGCTAATGCGGAACCAGAAGAACAGGTCGATCCGCGCAAAGCTGCCGTCGAAGCTGCTATTGCCCGTGCCAAAGCACGCAAGCTGGAACAGCAACAGGCTAATGCGGTACCAGAAGAACAGGTTGATCCGCGCAAAGTCGCCGTCGAAGCGGCTATTGCACGCGCCAAAGCACGCAAGCTGGAACAGCAACAGGCTAACGCAGAACCAGAAGAACAGGTTGATCCGCGCAAAGCGGCAGTTGCCGCGGCTATTGCCCGCGTTCAGGCCAAAAAAGCCGCCCAGCAAAAGGTTGTAAACGAGGACTAAATGGTATTCAGAATAGCTAGCTCCCCTTATACCCATAACCAGCGCCAGACATCGCGCATTATGCTGTTGGTGTTGCTCGCAGCCGTGCCAGGAATCGCAGCGCAACTGTGGTTTTTTGGTTGGGGTACTCTCGTTCAGATCCTGTTGGCGTCGGTCAGTGCTCTGTTAGCCGAAGCTCTCGTACTCAAACTACGCAAGCAGTCGGTAGCCGCAACGTTGAAAGATAACTCAGCATTGCTGACAGGCTTATTGCTGGCGGTAAGTATTCCCCCCCTCGCGCCATGGTGGATGGTCGTGCTGGGTACGGTGTTTGCGGTGATCATCGCTAAACAGTTGTATGGCGGTCTGGGGCAAAACCCGTTTAATCCGGCAATGATTGGTTATGTGGTCTTACTGATCTCCTTCCCGGTGCAGATGACCAGCTGGTTACCGCCACATGGAATTGCGGTCAACATCCCTGGTTTTATCGACGCCATACAGGTTATTTTCAGCGGACATACCGCCAGTGGTGGTGATATGAACACACTACGCTTAGGTATTGATGGCATTAGTCAGGCGACACCGCTGGATACATTTAAAACCTCTGTTCGTGCCGGTCATTCGGTTGAACAGATTATGCAATATCCGATCTACAGCGGTATTCTGGCGGGCGCTGGTTGGCAATGGGTAAATCTCGCCTGGCTGGCTGGCGGCGTGTGGTTGCTATGGCAGAAAGCGATTCGCTGGCATATTCCCCTCAGCTTCTTAGTAACGCTGGCGTTATGCGCAACGTTGGGCTGGTTGTTCTCACCAGAAACACTGGCAGCACCGCAAATTCATCTGCTGTCTGGAGCGACCATGCTCGGCGCATTCTTTATTTTGACTGACCCGGTTACCGCTTCTACGACCAATCGTGGTCGTCTTATTTTCGGCGCGCTGGCGGGCTTATTAGTCTGGTTGATCCGCAGTTTCGGCGGCTATCCTGACGGCGTGGCTTTTGCCGTCCTGCTGGCGAACATCACGGTTCCTCTGATCGATTACTACACGCGTCCGCGCGTCTACGGCCATCGCAAAGGGTAAACCATGCTGAAAACTATCCGAAAACACGGCATTACACTGGCACTATTTGCAGCGGGTTCTACAGGGTTAACTGCGGCCATCAACCAGATGACCAAAACGACAATTGCTGAACAGGCCAGTCTGCAACAAAAGGCGTTATTTGATCAAGTGCTGCCAGCCGAACGCTATAACAATGCGCTGGCACAGAGTTGCTATCTGGTCACTGCGCCAGAGTTAGGTAAAGGTGAGCATCGGGTTTACATCGCCAAACAGGATGACAAACCGGTAGCCGCCGTTCTGGAAACAACCGCGCCAGATGGCTATTCTGGTGCGATTCAGCTGCTGGTGGGAGCCGATTTTAACGGCACGGTACTAGGCACGCGCGTGACAGAGCACCACGAAACGCCAGGGCTTGGCGATAAAATCGAACTGCGCCTTTCTGACTGGATCACCCATTTTGCGGGTAAAAAAATCAGTGGTGCGGATGATGTGCACTGGGCGGTGAAGAAAGATGGTGGTGATTTCGACCAGTTCACCGGCGCGACGATTACTCCGCGCGCGGTGGTAAATGCGGTAAAACGCGCCGGATTGTACGCTCAGACGTTACCGGCACAACTTTCTCAACTTCCTGCCTGTGGAGAATAAAGCGTGAGCGAAATTAAAGACGTTATTGTTCAGGGGTTGTGGAAAAACAACTCTGCGCTGGTCCAGTTGCTCGGCCTTTGTCCGCTACTGGCGGTCACGTCCACTGCCACCAACGCCCTGGGTTTAGGACTTGCGACTACGCTGGTACTGACGCTGACCAACTTGACCATTTCGACGCTGCGTCACTGGACGCCAGCCGAGATCCGCATTCCCATTTACGTGATGATCATCGCCTCGGTGGTCAGCGCTGTACAGATGCTGATCAACGCCTACGCCTTTGGCCTGTATCAATCATTAGGGATTTTTATTCCGCTGATTGTCACTAACTGTATCGTTGTGGGCCGCGCTGAAGCCTTCGCCGCCAAAAAAGGTCCGGCGCTTTCGGCACTGGACGGCTTTTCAATTGGTATGGGCGCAACCTGCGCCATGTTCGTGCTGGGTTCACTACGCGAAATAATAGGCAATGGCACGTTGTTTGACGGTGCAGATGCGCTGTTAGGTAGCTGGGCAAAAGTATTACGCGTGGAGATTTTCCACACCGACTCCCCTTTCCTGCTGGCGATGCTGCCACCAGGTGCATTTATTGGCCTGGGACTGATGCTGGCAGGGAAATACCTGATTGATGAAAGAATGAAAAAGCGCCGTACTGAAGCAGCTGCCGAACGTGCATTGCCAAACGGTGAAACAGGGAATGTCTGATGAACAAAGCAAAACGTCTGGAGATCCTCACTCGCCTGCGTGAGAACAATCCTCATCCCACCACTGAGCTTAATTTCAGTTCACCTTTTGAATTGCTGATTGCCGTACTGCTTTCCGCTCAGGCGACCGATGTCAGTGTTAATAAGGCGACGGCGAAACTCTACCCGGTGGCTAATACACCTCCAGCGATGCTTGAACTGGGCGTCGAAGGGGTGAAAACCTATATCAAAACCATTGGGCTTTATAACAGCAAAGCAGAAAATATCATCAAAACCTGCCGTATCTTACTGGAACAACATAATGGCGAGGTTCCGGAAGATCGTGCTGCGCTTGAAGCCCTGCCTGGCGTAGGTCGTAAAACAGCCAACGTCGTATTAAACACTGCATTCGGCTGGCCGACTATTGCTGTCGATACGCACATTTTCCGCGTTTGTAATCGTACTCAATTTGCGCCGGGGAAAAACGTCGAACAGGTAGAAGAAAAGCTACTGAAAGTGGTTCCGGCAGAGTTTAAAGTCGACTGCCACCATTGGTTGATCCTGCACGGGCGTTATACCTGCATTGCCCGCAAGCCCCGCTGTGGCTCTTGTATTATTGAAGATCTTTGTGAATACAAAGAGAAAGTTGACATCTAATGATAAGGGGTAACACCGATTACCCCATTGATAACCTTTCTTTATCCTCTTTTAAAACATCTTTTTAACGTCAATGATGCCATTGCTTAGCGTTATCATCAGGTAATCCGTTTGCGGATAACCAAAAATGCAGGTTAATTGTTTTTTTAATAGCGAAATTTTCTATTCATTCGTGATCAAAATCACGATGCTGTGGCAATGTAAAAACATTGCAAGAACTAGGTTAAAATCATTTAAATTTACACACGCAACAAATATTGACCTACAAAACATTACACTGGCTATTTTTCAGAAACTGGACTATCTCACTAGGAAAAACGCTAAATAGCAGAACATATCGCCGTTAAGCCATCATCCCCCTCTCAGGGTAGTGAAAAAATCTGCCGTTACGTTTTTTGAAAAATTTAACGCTGGATAACATTTCCCGGAATGGTTGAATTCCCCGCCTCAGTTATATGTAACAGATTATTACAAAGGACTTGTCTGAAAGTGCAAGATAGTGAACATTACCTGCCGTTTCCCCTCCCACTATAACAATTGCGCGTATGTTTTTTAGGCATAACGCGAGAAAGCACCCCCGTTAATATGGGATGTAAAAAAAGAGGTAAAAGTGTCCACTGCAAACCAAAAACCAACTGAAAGCGTCAGTTTGAACGCTTTCAAACAACCGAAGGCGTTCTATCTCATCTTCTCGATTGAGTTATGGGAACGTTTTGGTTATTACGGCCTACAAGGAATTATGGCTGTTTACCTGGTTAAACAACTGGGTATGTCTGAAGCGGATTCAATCACCCTTTTCTCTTCCTTTAGTGCCCTGGTTTATGGTCTGGTCGCTATCGGCGGCTGGTTAGGTGACAAGGTACTGGGTACTAAACGCGTAATTATGCTCGGCGCTATTGTGCTGGCGATTGGTTATGCTCTGGTTGCCTGGTCTGGTCACGACGCCGGTATCGTTTATATGGGTATGGCGGCTATTGCGGTCGGTAACGGCCTGTTTAAAGCTAACCCGTCTTCTCTGCTTTCTACATGCTATGAGAAAAACGACCCGCGTCTGGACGGTGCATTCACCATGTACTACATGTCCGTCAACATCGGCTCTTTCTTCTCTATGATTGCTACGCCGTGGCTGGCCGCGAAATACGGCTGGAGTGTTGCGTTTGCGTTGAGCGTTGTAGGCCTGCTGATCACTATCGTTAACTTCGCCTTCTGCCAACGCTGGGTTAAACAGTACGGTTCAAAACCAGACTTCGAGCCTATCAACTACCGTAACCTGCTGCTGACCATTATTGGTGTTGTGGCACTGATCGCTATCGCCACCTGGCTGCTGCACAATCAGGAAGTTGCGCGTATGGCGCTGGGCGTTGTTGCCTTCGGTATTGTGGTTATCTTCGGTAAAGAAGCTTTCGCGATGAAAGGTGCTGCGCGTCGTAAAATGATCGTTGCCTTCATCCTGATGCTCGAAGCAATCATCTTCTTCGTGCTGTACAGCCAGATGCCAACGTCACTGAACTTCTTTGCGATTCGTAACGTTGAGCACTCCATTCTGGGTCTGGCCGTAGAACCTGAGCAGTATCAGGCACTGAACCCGTTCTGGATCATCATCGGTAGTCCGATTCTGGCCGCTATCTATAACAAGATGGGCGATACCCTGCCGATGCCAACCAAGTTTGCAATCGGCATGGTGATGTGTTCTGGTGCGTTCCTGATTCTGCCGCTGGGTGCGAAATTCGCGTCTGACGCTGGTATCGTGTCTGTAAGCTGGCTGGTCGCGAGCTATGGCCTGCAGAGTATCGGGGAACTGATGATCTCTGGTCTGGGTCTGGCAATGGTCGCACAACTCGTTCCGCAGCGTCTGATGGGCTTCATTATGGGTAGCTGGTTCCTGACCACTGCCGGTGCAAACCTGATTGGTGGTTATGTTGCGGGTATGATGGCTGTGCCGGATAACGTTACCGATCCGCTGATGTCACTGGAAGTCTATGGTCGCGTATTCTTGCAGATTGGTGTCGCTACTGCCGTTATTGCAGTACTGATGCTGCTGACCGCGCCGAAACTGCACCGCATGACGCAGGATGACGCTGCAGACAAAGCGGCGAAAGCTGCTGTAGCGTAAAATTCAGGGAAACTCTTTTACAAGCCGCTAACTTTTCGTTAGCGGCTTTTTTTTTGTTCAGCAACGCACTACCATACTTTAAACCACAGACAAAAGGAGTTACCGATGAAATTGTTCTACAAACCGGGTGCCTGCTCTCTCGCTTCCCATATCACCCTGCGTGAGAGCGGAAAGGATTTTACGCTCGTCAGTGTGGATTTAATGAAAAAACGTCTCGAAAACGGTGACGATTACTTTGCCGTTAACCCTAAGGGACAGGTACCTGCATTGCTGCTGGACGATGGTACTTTGCTGACGGAAGGCGTAGCGATTATGCAGTATCTTGCCGACAGCGTCCCCGACCGCCAGTTGCTGGCACCGGTAAACAGTATTTCCCGCTATAAAACCATCGAATGGCTGAATTACATCGCCACCGAGCTGCATAAAGGTTTCACACCTCTGTTTCGCCCTGATACACCGGAAGAGTACAAATCGACAGTTCGCGCGCAGCTGGAGAAGAAGCTGCAATATGTGAACGAGGCACTGAAGGATGAGCACTGGATCTGCGGGCAACGATTTACAATTGCTGATGCCTATCTGTTTACGGTTCTGCGCTGGGCATACGCGGTGAAACTGAATCTGGAAGGGTTAGAGCACATTGCGGCATTTATGCAACGTATGGCTGAACGTCCGGAAGTACAAGACGCGCTGTCAGCGGAAGGCTTAAAGTAATAGCCATCGGCCCACAGGTCGTTGTGGGCCGAAATGAGATATTTCAGAGCTTTGTTGCGCTGAAATAATGTTCTGGTTTGGCAATACGATCCTGAGCAGCAACCACTTGCAGCTCATATTCCTGCATTGCTTTGGTGGTCACCATGATTTCGTATACTGCAGCGGTCACATGTTCCAGAGCCTCCTGCAGCGTTGCCCCCTGAAGCAGTTTCACCAGCAGTAAACCGCTCGTCACATCACCAACACCTACCGGCTGGCGCATACCAAAATCCACCAGCGGACGGCTGATATGCCAGGCTTCATCGGCGGTAACCAGCAGCATTTCAAAACGGTCACGGCTGTAGCCAGCCCGCGCCAGGTGTTTAACCAACACAATTTGTGGCCCTTGCGCAATGAGTTCACGCGCTGCCAGAACCGCTTCTTCGACGTTATTTACCGCATGCTCACAGAGTATTTCCAGCTCAACCAGATTCGGCGCAATGATATCGCTGGCAGGCAAACCGTGCCGCACATGAAACTCTGCGACACCCGGTGCAACGATACAGCCTTTTTCCGGATGACCCATTACCGGATCGCAAAAATATTTCGCCTGCGGATTCGCTGCTTTCACCTGACGAACGATACCGAGAATATGTTCACCCTGCTCCGCCGAACCCAGATAGCCACTTAATACGGCATCACAGGTGTGTAATTTATCAATGGCGGCAATGCCTTGCACAATTTCGGTTAAATGGCTGGGCGGCATCACGCAGCCAGTCCATTTGCCGTATTGAGTGTGATTAGAAAATTGAACGGTGTTCAGCGGCCAGACGTTCGCGCCCAGGCGGCGCATCGGAAACTCTGCCGCACTGTTACCCGCATGACCATAAACAACGTGAGACTGGATAGCGAGAATATTTTTCATCATGTTCCCTGTATAAAAACCAGGGGGAGTGATTTCTCACTCCCCCTTTCCACTTAATGCATTATTTCCAGCAAATCAGACAGTAATTCTTTTTGCCGCGACGCAATAAGGTAAAACGACCAAACAGACGATCTTCTTCTTTAAAGAAGTATTCAGGATCGGACTGTTTTTCACCGTTAATGGTGATGGCATTGGAGGCGATAGTTTTACGCGCCTGACCACGGGAAGGTTGCAGTTCAGAATCGACCAGCGCCTGCATCAGGTCTGCGCCCTTCTCCATCTCAACCATCGGTACGCCGTCCTGCGCCAGCTGTTCGAAGTCCGCTTCACTCAGCGCACTCAAGGAACCGCTGAACAGGCATTCGGTAATACGTTTTGCCGCCTGCAAACCTTCTTCACCATGCACCAGACGTGTCACCTGTTCTGCAAGCACATACTGGGCGCGCGGTGCTTTACCGCTGTTTTTATCTTCTTCTTCCAGGGCGTTGATCTCTTCAATGCTCATGAAGGTGAAGAACTTCAGGAAGCGGTAAACGTCGGCATCCGCAGTGTTGATCCAGAACTGGTAGAATTTGTACGGGCTGGTTTTCTTCGGATCCAACCAGACTGCGCCGCCTTCAGTTTTACCAAATTTGGTGCCGTCTGCTTTGGTGATCAGCGGAACGGTCAGGCCAAACACCTGATTCTGATGCAGACGACGGGTCAGGTCGATACCAGAAGTGATGTTACCCCACTGGTCAGAACCACCAATTTGCAGCACCACACCGTACTGTTTGTTCAGACAGGCGAAGTCATAACCCTGCAACAGGTTGTAGGAAAACTCAGTGAACGAAATCCCCTGATCTTCACGGTTGAGACGCTGCTTAACCGCTTCTTTGTTGATCATCTGGTTAACAGAGAAGTGTTTGCCAATATCGCGCAGGAAGGTCAGCACATTCATATTGCCGAACCAGTCATAGTTGTTCGCCGCGATAGCAGAGTTTTCTCCACAGTCGAAATCGAGGAACGGGGCAACCTGCTTGCGGATTTTGTCCACCCACTCCTGAACAGTTTCTTCGGTGTTCAGCTTACGCTCAGCAGCTTTGAAGCTCGGGTCGCCAATCAGACCCGTCGCGCCGCCTACCAGCGCAACCGGCTTGTGGCCCGCCTGCTGGAAGCGTTTCAGGCATAACAATGGAACAAGATGCCCCAAATGCAAGCTGTCAGCGGTAGGATCGAAGCCGCAATAGAGCGCGATCGGGCCTTGCGCCAGTCGCTCTGCTAACGCTTCCTCGTCCGTCACCTGGGCTACCAGCCCCCGCTCTTGCAATTGTTTAATCAAGTTACTGCTTGCCATCAAAATCTCCATGTATATAACGACTGCACCTTTGCCGGTACACGACTTTTCGCCAGATGCGAAAGAGACATAGAATAAAGTGCCAGAATCAGGAGTACCAGCGATTAAAGCAAGATTTTTGCATCTTTTCAGGGTGCAAGACGATCAATCTTCCACGCATCATTTTCACGCTGGTACAAAAAGCGGTCATGCAGGCGATGCTCACCGCCCTGCCAGAACTCAATCTGTTCAAGGCTGACGCGAAAACCGCCCCAAAAGCTCGGCAATGGCACTTCGCCCTGTTGAAACTTCTGCTTCAGCTCCAGGAAT
Organism: Escherichia sp. WS338; assembly: GCF_046486405.1. NCBI lineage: Bacteria > Pseudomonadati > Pseudomonadota > Gammaproteobacteria > Enterobacterales > Enterobacteriaceae > Escherichia > Escherichia sp. WS338. The sequence goes on from NZ_JBJQLL010000005.1 coordinate 80,097, forward strand.
TTACTTTCAAGGATACCGCGGGCAGAAATGCGACTGGACTGCTTCGAAACCCATGCACCAATCTGGCTATCACGTGGGCGACTATGAAAATATTTCATCACTTCGAGAGTCGAAAGTCGTTCCGCTTTACCGATCACCATCACCTGGCGCTCAAGGGTATGCCACGGGAACAGCAGGCTAACGCGCGGATTATTTTCGATTTGATGTGCTTTACGGCTGCCGAGGTTGGTGTAAAACACCATGCCTTTTTCGTCGTAATGTTTGAGTAAAACGATGCGCTGATAAGGCTGACCATGTTCATCCACGGTAGCGACCACCATCGCGGTAGGGTCCGCCAGTTTGGCGTCACAAGCCTGAGAGAGCCAGCGTTCAAAAAGGGTTAATGGCTCGGCAGGAAGATCGCGGCGGCGTAACCCGCCTTTGGTGTATTCACGGCGCAGATGCGCGATTTGCTGCAATTCGTCGTTATCAGACATGGTTTTCTTTACGGATTGTCAGTGGGTGACGCTATTGTGCGCCGCCCCTGGAAAAATCTCAACGCTGTGGATTTTGTAACTGACAGTTATTCAAGACGATGCGGTCGCGTTTATAGACAGTCGCTTCATCGCCTTTCGACCAGAAAACATAGATTCCGTCAGTGTAACGCGCGCCAGAGGCTGAAATGCCCTGTTTGAGATGCAGTAGTTGATTATCGTAAACAAAACTGACTTCCTGGCGCGGATTATTCAGTTTGACCGTCAACGGTTTTTCATCACACTGGTATTCCAGCGTATCGGTTTGCATGCGCTCAAACAGTTGATTGAACGCGCTACAGCCGGTGAGAAGGACCGGCAAACAGATCAGTAACAGTTTTTTCATAGACATATCCCGAAGACTTTCCTGGTCTGGAGGGCAATACGCCCTCCCTAACGTTCCAAGTGTAACGGCAGACGCGGTAAGAAAAATTCAGTTAACTCTGATATCACGGGTTAGCGGGGAAAATAGCCCCCAGTACCGTCTCCTGGCTTGCGCCAGTGACGGAAGGCAGATTTCCTGGTAATCCCGCCAGCGTTCGCCAGGCAAGCCAGGCGAACGCCAATGCTTCCATGTCATCGCCACTAATGCCAACGGCATCGGTGGTGGTGACTTCTGTGCCTGGCAGTAATGCCGCCAGACGCGCCATGAGTAGCGGATTACGACCACCTCCACCACATACCATCAATCGTTCGCAGCCACCGCTCAACAAAACTTGTTCAGAAATGGTCACGGCGGTGAGTTCTGCCAGTGTGGCCTGCACATCACGGGGATCAACCCCCGGAAAATGGCGCAAATGGCGCTCCAGCCAGCCGTAGTTAAAGTATTCGCGTCCGGTGCTTTTCGGTGCGGGTTGCGAGAAATATGGGTCGCTGAGCATATTTTGCAGCAGTGGGAGAATAACTTTACCCGCCCGTGCCCACTCGGCATCTTTATCGTAAGGTTTACCGGCCTGACGCCAGATCCAGGCATCCATCAGCATGTTACCAGGACCGGTATCGTAGCCCCCAACCGGCTGGCCAGGAATGAGCAGTGACAGATTGGCGATGCCGCCAATATTGAGCACCATTCGTCGCTCGGTTGGGTGAGCCAGCAGCGCATGATGGAACGCAGGTACCAGCGGTGCACCTTGTCCTCCCAAGGCAATATCGCGACGGCGAAAATCACCGACAACCGTAATTCCGGTGCGCGCCACAATTTGATTGTTATCGCCAATCTGTAAAGTGTGTGGTGCCACGCCCGTCGGTTCATGCCAGACGGTTTGACCGTGACAGCCGATCGCAACGATATCTCTCGCCTGCAGGTTTTGTTCCTTAAGCAAGGCATTGACCGCATCAGCAAAAAGTCGCCCGAGTTGAGTATCAAGCTGTCCAAACTGCGAAAGTGTAAGCTGCTGGCCCTGGCAAATATCCAGTACAGCCTGTTTCAGAGACACCGGGATCGGCCAGCTCAAACTTGCCAGCTGTGCGACCCGGTGTTCATCAATTGTCGCCAACACAACATCAACACCATCAAGGCTGGTGCCTGACATAACGCCAATAAAGCGGCCCGATTTCATAGTTCATCCTTTTTCAATCTGACGTTTGCGCACCACTCAAACATAAACTTTTCGTGAATACCATGCGGAATGACCAATTTTTACCGTTGGTAGTAAAACATTATCTTCAAATCAATAATCATCATGAATATTTTGTTTATAATTGGTTGATCCTACTTTCATTATGATTTGCTCATATTTGGTAGAACATGTAACCATGGATTCACATATGCCATATACTTTGACCATGAGGGATGCTTGCGTGGCGTTTCATGGTGAACAGGAGATTTTTCAATGATTAAACGCGTATTGGTTGTTTCAATGGTAGGTCTGTCTCTTGTCGGTTGTGTTAATAACGACACCCTGTCAGGGGATGTTTATACCGCTTCTGAAGCGAAACAAGTACAGAATGTCAGCTATGGCACCATCGTTAATGTACGTCAGGTACAGATTCAGGGCGGTGATGATTCCAACGTTATCGGCGCAATTGGCGGTGCTGTACTTGGTGGTTTCCTGGGAAATACTATTGGTGGCGGAACCGGGCGTTCTCTGGCTACTGCAGCAGGGGCTGTTGCAGGTGGTGTAGCCGGTCAGGGCGTACAGAGTGCAATGAACAAAACGCAGGGTGTCGAGCTGGAAATTCGTAAAGATGATGGCAACACCATCATGGTGGTACAGAAACAAGGGAACACTCATTTCTCTCCAGGCCAACGTGTCGTACTGGCCAGCAATGGCAGTCAGGTGACCGTTTCCCCGCGCTAAATAAGTTTGCGTGTGGTCAGGTTACTGACCACACGCCCCCTTCATTTCACCCTTTGGCCTGTAACTCAATGATATTATGCTCAAGTTTTGCGATGAGCTTAATCAGTTGTTCCAGTTCCTCTGCGGAGATGCCATGTAAAATTTCCGCGCGGGTTTTGTTAATAACAGCTTCCATTTCGCTGATCAGCGGCTCTGCCTTTTCCGTCAGTTTAATACGTTTAGCCCGACGATCGCTGGCACAAGTTTGACGCGAAATTAACCCTTTTTCTTCCAGTTGGTCCAGCGTACGGACCAGTGATGGCTGCTCGATGCCAATCGCTTTTGCCAGTTGAATTTGCGACTGGTCTGGAGGTAACTGATGGATATTGTGTAACGTAACCCAATGGGTTTGTGTTAACTCCAGCGGTTTCAGGCGATGGTCTATCAGAGCACGCCATATGCGCACCAACCGTGCCAGATCAGAACCTAGTGGCGATTCCAATTTCATCTCCTTATAATTAGCTTGCTAAGATATTATGCGGCTTTTAGAATAGTGTGCAGCAATTGTATTGCTAAAACAAATGTATTGCTGCATTTGGTTACCGTCAGACATATTTTTCAGAAATTGCGCGTAAATTTTTCGCACTTAAAGAATATTTATTAATCTAACGCAATATATTCTGTCGTAAAGGAATCTACTTTGTGAAGTTTATGCTCAATGCAACAGGATTGCCCTTACAAGATCTGGTGTTCGGTGCGTCCGTCTACTTTCCTCCGTTTTTCAAAGCCTTCGCATTTGGATTCGTCATCTGGCTTGTCATACACCGCCTGCTTCGAGGCTGGATCTACGCCGGTGACATCTGGCATCCCTTGTTAATGGATTTATCGCTGTTTGCGATTTGCGTTTGCCTTGCTCTGGCAATACTGATTGCGTGGTAACTATGTCAATTAAAACAATTAAGTATTTCTCAACAATCATTGTAGCGGTAGTTGCGGTTCTTGCCGGATGGTGGCTGTGGAATTTTTACATGCAATCTCCGTGGACACGCGACGGGAAAATACGCGCAGAACAGGTTTCTATCACCCCACAGGTGTCGGGACGTATTGTTGAGCTGAATATAAAAGACAACCAGCTGGTTAACGCGGGGGATCTTCTGCTCACGATCGATAAAACGCCCTTTCAGATCGCCGAGCTGAACGCACAGGCTCAGCTGGCGAAAGCGCAATCTGACCTCGCAAAAGCCAATAACGAAGCGAATCGTCGTCGTCATCTCTCACAAAATTTTATTTCTGCCGAAGAACTCGATACCGCTAACCTCAATGTTAAAGCGATGCAGGCCAGCGTTGATGCCGCACAGGCGACGCTAAAACAGGCACAATGGCAACTGGCGCAAACGGAAATTCGCGCCCCGGTGAGTGGATGGGTGACTAATCTCACTACCCGCATCGGCGACTACGCTGACACCGGGAAACCGCTGTTTGCCCTTGTTGACAGCCACTCGTTTTACGTCATTGGTTATTTTGAAGAAACCAAATTGCGCCATATCCGCGAAGGTGCACCAGCACAAATTACCCTCTATAGTGATAACAAAACGTTACAGGGTCACGCGTCCAGTATCGGTCGGGCGATTTATGATCAGAGCGTTGAAAGTGACTCAAGCCTTATTCCGGATGTGAAACCTAACGTCCCCTGGGTTCGCCTCGCCCAACGCGTTCCCGTCCGCTTTACGCTGGATAAAGTCCCAGGCGATGTCACGCTGGTGTCGGGCACCACCTGTAGCATTGCCGTAGGTCAATAATGAACGCATCGTCATGGTCCTTGCGCAATTTGCCCTGGTTCAGGGCCACGCTGGCGCAATGGCGTTATGCGTTACGCAATACCATTGCCATGTGTCTGGCGCTGACGGTTGCCTATTATTTGAATCTTGATGAGCCCTATTGGGCGATGACCTCGGCTGCGGTGGTTAGCTTTCCCACCGTTGGCGGTGTCATCAGCAAAAGCCTCGGACGCATCGCTGGCAGTTTGCTCGGAGCCATTGCGGCACTGCTTCTTGCCGGACATACGCTCAATGAGCCGTGGTTTTTTCTATTGAGCATGTCGGCGTGGCTTGGCTTTTGTACCTGGGCCTGTGCGCACTTCACGAATAACGTCGCGTATGCATTTCAACTGGCGGGCTACACGGCTGCCATCATCGCCTTTCCGATGGTTAATATTACTGAGGCCAGCCAGCTGTGGGATATCGCTCAGGCGCGTGTTTGCGAGGTGATAGTCGGTATTTTGTGCGGCGGCATGATGATGATGATCCTGCCGAGCAGTTCCGATGCTACAGCCCTTTTAACCGCATTGAAAAACATGCACGCCCGATTACTGGAACATGCCAGTTTACTCTGGCGGCCTGAAACAACCGATGCCATTCGTGCAGCACATGAAGGGGTGATTGGGCAGATACTGACCATGAATTTGCTGCGTATCCAGGCTTTCTGGAGCCACTATCGTTTTCGCCAGCAAAACGCGCGTCTTAATGCGCTACTCCACCAGCAATTACGTATGACCAGTGTCATCTCCAGCCTGCGACGTATGTTGCTCAACTGGCCCTCACCGCCAGATGCCACGCGAGAAATTCTCGAACAGCTGCTGACGGCGCTCGCCAGTTCGCAAACAGATGTTTACACCGTCGCACGTATTATCTCCCCGCTACGCCCGACCAACGTCGCCGACTACCGGCACGTCGCCTTCTGGCAGCGACTACGTTATTTTTGCCGCCTTTATCTGCAAAGTAGTCAGGAATTACATCGTCTGCAAAGCGGTGTAGATGATCGTGCCAGACTCCCACGGACATCCGGCCTGGCTCGTCATACCGATAACGCCGAAGCTATGTGGAGCGGGCTGCGTACATTTTGTACGTTGATGATGATTGGCGCATGGAGTATTGCTTCGCAATGGGATGCCGGTGCCAATGCTTTAACGCTGGCAGCAATTAGCTGCGTACTCTACTCCGCCGTCGCGGCACCGTTTAAGTCGTTGTCACTGCTGATGCGCACGCTGGTGTTACTTTCGCTATTCAGCTTTGTGGTCAAATTTGGCCTGATGGTGCAGATTAGCGATCTGTGGCAATTTTTACTGTTTCTCTTTCCACTGCTGGCGACAATGCAGCTTCTTAAATTGCAGATGCCCAAATTTGCCGCACTGTGGGGGCAACTGATTGTTTTTATGGGTTCGTTTATCGCTGTCACTAATCCCCCGGTGTATGATTTTGCTGATTTTCTTAACGATAATCTGGCAAAAATTGTTGGCGTCGCGTTGGCGTGGTTAGCGTTCGCCATTCTGCGTCCAGGATCGGATGCTCGTAAAAGCCGCCGCCATATTCGCGCGCTGCGCCGGGATTTTGTCGATCAACTAAGCCGCCATCCAACACTGAGTGAAAGCGAATTTGAATCGCTCACTTATCATCACGTCAGTCAGTTGAGTAACAGCCAGGATGCGCTGGCTCGCCGTTGGTTATTACGCTGGGGTGTAGTGTTGCTGAACTGTTCTCATGTTGTCTGGCAATTGCGCGACTGGGAATCGCGTTCCGATCCGTTATCGCGAGTACGGGATAACTGTATTTCACTGTTGCGGGGAGTGATGAGTGAGCGTGGCGTTCAGCAAAAATCACTGGCGGCCACACTTGAAGAATTACAGCGAATTTGCGACTGCCTTGCCCGTCATCATCAACCTGCCGCCCGAGAACTGGCGGCAATTGTCTGGCGGCTGTACTGCTCGCTTTCGCAACTTGAGCAAGCACCGCCGCAAGGTACGCTGGCTTCTTAATTACTTAATTACACCACAGGCATAGCGTTCACCGCCACCGCCCAGCGGTTTGGGTTGATCGGACATATTATCGCCGCCAACGTGGACCATCAGCGCTTTGTCTTTGACTTCATCCAGTGATTTCAGACGAGGCGCGATGACGGCATCGGTCGCCTTGCCGTCATTATTGACTACCAGTGCAGGCAGATCGCCTAAATGCCCGGCACCTTCTGGCCCTTCATGTTTACCGGTATTTTGTGGATCAAGATGCCCGCCTGCGGATTCTGCGGCGCTGGCTTTGCCATCTTTGGTGGCTGGCTGGCAGCTTCCTTTGGCATGAATATGGAAGCCATGTTCACCGGGAGGTAATGCTTTCAGATCGGGCGAAAACTCCAGACCTTTATCGGTTTCAGTAATGGTGACGCTACCAATTGACTGCCCAACCCCTTGCGACGTGACGAGGTTCATCTCGACTTTTTCACTGGCAGCTTGTGCGCCGGTCGCAACAACCAGCGCCAGAATGGCCAGACTAAAACGTTTCATAGGACCTCCGTTCATTGTGCATTCCTGAATAAGTGTAAACCAGTGACACATTTTTGAACGGCGGCTATTCCTAAAAGTGCTTACGGTACGTCGTAACCTAGTGCCGCTTTACGGATACGAAACCATTGTTGACGGGTCATTTTCAGTGTTTCTGCTTCGACAGCTGCCCGTACGCGCTCAATTTTACCTGAGCCGATAATTGGCAGCGGCTGCGACGGTAAACGTAATACCCAGGCGTAAACCACCTGTTCAATCGAGCCCGCGTTTAACTCCTCTGCCACCACAGCCAGTTCATCACGCAGCGGCTGGAAATAATCATCATTAAACAGACGACCACCACCAAGGCAGGACCACGCCATCGGACGAACACGCAGTTGTTGCAGTTGGTCGAGCGTGCCATCCAGCAGTAACGGCTGATGTACCGGGGATATTTCCACCTGATTAGTGGCAAGGGTAAACGGCAGGCGTGATTGCAAAAGCGCAAATTGCGCAGGCGTAAAGTTCGATACGCCAAAATGACGCACTTTGCCGCTCTGATGCAGATGTTTAAACGCGTCCGCCACTTCATCGGCATCCATTAACGGGTCTGGTCGGTGGATTAACAGCAGATCCAGATGATCGGTCGCGAGATTAATTAGCGACTGTTCGGCGCTCTTAATGATGTGATCGCGGTCAGTAATGTAATGGCCAATGACGTTTTCTTCACGCGCGGTCGTCGCGATACCGCATTTACTGACGATTTCCATCCGTTCACGCAGGTGAGGTGCCAGTTTCAACGCCTCGCCAAACGCCGCTTCGCACTGATAGCCACCATAAATATCAGCATGGTCCACGGTGGTCACGCCGAGATCCAGATGCTCTTCAATAAAACTGACCAGCTGGCGGGCGGACATATTCCAGTCCATCAATCGCCAGTAGCCCATCACAAAACGGGAAAACTCCGGGCCTTGCGGCGCAATAGTAATACGCTGAACCATAATCGCTTCCTCTTATCAGATATGAGAGGAGTATACGCAAGATTAGGCTCAAAAGAGTGATGGTTGCTCCGGTTCGTCTGATGACGCTGGCTTATTTGCACGTAATTTGCGCATTAACCGCTGCCGACAAAGGCGCAGTACCTCTTGTTTTTCGCCATCGCTCATTTTATTCCAGTTAAAACGCTCATCCCGACTACGAAAACAGCCGCGACAAAACCCGCGTTCGTCAGACTGGCAAATTCCCCGGCACGGGCTCTGGACGGGAAAGAACTCTAATTGCTCCGCCACTTCGCCCTCCTCAAATAAGATTATTACCATTATTGAAGCTGTTAATGCCCAAAGTAGCAACTTTGCTTGCGCTAGACCGACTGGTCTACTACACTCCAACGCATGAACAAACACACCGAACATGATACTCGCGAACATCTCCTGGCGACGGGCGAGCAACTTTGCCTGCAACGTGGGTTCACCGGGATGGGGCTAAGCGAATTACTAAAAACCGCTGAAGTGCCGAAAGGGTCCTTCTATCACTACTTTCGCTCTAAAGAAGCGTTTGGCGTTGCCATGCTTGAGCGCCATTACGCCACATATCACCAGCGACTGACTGAGTTGCTGCAATCCGGCGAAGGTAACTACCGCGACCGCATACTGGCTTATTACCAGCAAACACTGAACCAGTTTTGCCAACATGGAACCATCAGTGGTTGCCTGACAGTAAAACTCTCTGCCGAAGTGTGCGATCTGTCAGAAGATATGCGTAGCGCGATGGATAAAGGCGCTCGCGGCGTGATCGCCCTGCTCTCGCAGGCGCTGGAAAATGGCCGTGATAGCCATTGTTTAACCTTTTGTGGCGAACCGCTGCAACAGGCACAAGTGCTTTACGCACTATGGCTGGGTGCGAATCTGCAGGCCAAAATTTCGCGCAATTCCGAGCCACTGGAAAACGCGCTGGCACATGTAAAAACCATTATTGCGACGCCTGCCGTTTAGCAGGCATTTTTTATCACCAGACGACCGGGAGCCTTTATGTCATCTGAAAAACTGTATTCCCCACTGAAAGTGGGCGCGATCACGGCGGCAAACCGTATTTTTATGGCACCGCTGACGCGTCTGCGCAGTATTGAACCGGGTGACATCCCTACCCCGTTGATGGCGGAATACTATCGCCAACGTGCCAGTGCCGGTTTGATTATTAGCGAAGCCACGCAAATTTCTGCCCAGGCAAAAGGGTATGCTGGTGCACCTGGCATCCATAGTCCGGAACAAATTGCCGCATGGAAAAAAATTACCGCTGGCGTTCATGCTGAAAATGGTCATATGGCCGTACAGCTGTGGCACACCGGACGCATTTCTCACGCCAGCCTGCAACCTGGCGGTCAGGCACCGGTAGCGCCTTCCGCACTTAGCGCGGGAACACGTACTTCTCTGCGCGATGAAAATGGTCAGGCGATCCGTGTTGAAACATCCATGCCGCGTGCGCTTGAACTGGAAGAGATTCCGGGTATCGTCAATGATTTCCGTCAGGCCATTGCTAACGCGCGTGAAGCCGGTTTTGATCTGGTAGAGCTCCACTCTGCTCATGGTTATTTGCTGCATCAGTTCCTTTCTCCTTCTTCAAACCATCGTACCGATCAGTACGGCGGCAGCGTGGAAAATCGCGCACGTCTGGTGCTGAAAGTGGTCGATGCCGGGATTGAAGAATGGGGTGCCGATCGCATTGGCATTCGCGTTTCGCCAATCGGTACTTTCCAGAACACAGATAACGGCCCGAATGAAGAAGCCGATGCACTGTATCTGATAGAACAACTGGGTAAACGCGGCATTGCTTATCTGCATATGTCAGAACCAGATTGGGCGGGGGGTGAACCGTATACTGATGCGTTCCGCGAAAAAGTACGCGCCCGTTTCCACGGTCCGATTATCGGCGCAGGTGCATACACGGTAGAAAAAGCCGAAACGCTGATCGGCAAAGGGTTAATTGATGCGGTGGCATTTGGTCGTGACTGGATTGCGAACCCGGATCTGGTCGCCCGCTTGCAACGCAAAGCTGAGCTTAACCCACAGCGTGCCGAAAGTTTTTACGGTGGCGGCGCGGAAGGCTACACTGATTACCCGACGCTGTAATCCAACATTGCGAGCGGCGCAAAGCCGCCGCTATACTAAAACAACATTTTGAATCTGTTAGCCATTTTGAGGATAAAAAGATGCGTCTTCTTCATACCATGCTGCGCGTTGGCGATCTGCAACGCTCCATCGATTTTTATACCAAAGTGCTGGGCATGAAACTGCTGCGTACCAGCGAAAACCCGGAATACAAATACTCACTGGCGTTTGTTGGCTACGGTCCGGAAACCGAAGAAGCGGTGATTGAACTGACCTACAACTGGGGCGTGGATAAATACGAACTCGGCACTGCTTATGGTCACATCGCGCTTAGCGTAGATAACGCCGCTGAAGCGTGCGAAAAAATCCGTCAAAACGGGGGTAACGTGACCCGTGAAGCGGGTCCGGTAAAAGGCGGTACTACGGTTATCGCGTTTGTGGAAGATCCGGACGGTTACAAAATTGAGTTAATCGAAGAGAAAGACGCCGGTCGCGGTCTGGGCAACTAATCTCCTGCCGGGCGTGAACTCATCGCGCCCGCATCTTTACTGCATCGACAAGTAATATTTGTCATAATGCGCGCTGCAATTTATCCGTATTAAGAGAATCAGATGTCCGATAACGCTCAACTTACCGGTCTGTGCGACCGTTTTCGTGGTTTTTATCCTGTTGTGATCGATGTTGAAACAGCCGGATTTAACGCCAAAACCGATGCGCTGCTTGAGATTGCCGCCATCACCCTGAAAATGGATGAACAAGGCTGGCTGATGCCGGACACCACATTACATTTCCACGTCGAACCATTTGTCGGCGCAAATTTGCAGCCAGAGGCCCTCGCCTTCAACGGCATTGACCCGAACGATCCCGATCGCGGCGCGGTCAGCGAATACGAGGCGCTGCACGAAATTTTTAAAGTTGTACGTAAAGGCATTAAAGCGAGCGGCTGTAACCGCGCCATTATGGTGGCGCACAACGCCAATTTCGATCACAACTTTATGATGGCCGCCGCAGAACGCGCCTCACTGAAACGTAACCCGTTCCACCCTTTCGCCACTTTTGACACTGCTGCACTGGCCGGGCTGGCACTCGGACAAACCGTATTGTCAAAGGCTTGCCAGACCGCTGGCATGGACTTCGACAGCACCCAGGCGCACTCCGCGCTGTACGACACCGAACGCACTGCTGTGCTGTTTTGTGAAATCGTCAACCGCTGGAAACGTCTGGGAGGCTGGCCGCTACCTGCCGCCGAAGAGGTGTAATCGAGTCGATGCCTGATGACATGCAATGATTCAGGCATCTATAGTGAGGCTATTCCACGCATCATGCATGATATTCACGGGGAATAGCGTTAATGGCAGATAATCTAAACCCTTCATCGCCCCTGCCGGACGTGTTTTCACCGGCGACCCGCGACTGGTTTCTTCGCGCCTTTAAACAGCCGACCGCTGTCCAGTCGCAAACCTGGCATGTGGCGGCGCGAGGCGAACATGCGCTGGTGATTGCACCGACTGGCTCCGGGAAAACGCTGGCAGCATTTCTCTACGCCCTCGATCAGCTCTTCCGCGAAGGCGGCGAAGATACCCGCGAGGCGCATAAGCGTAAAACCTCACGCATCCTCTATATTTCACCGATCAAAGCTCTGGGCACCGACGTTCAGCGCAACTTGCAGATCCCGTTACAGGGTATTGCCGATGAACGGCGGCGGCGCGGCGAAACGGAAGTCAATCTTCGCGTGGGGATCCGTACTGGCGATACGCCTGCACAGGAACGCAGCAAACTCACCCGTAATCCGCCGGATATTCTGATCACCACACCCGAATCACTCTATCTGATGCTGACCTCCCGCGCGCGCGAAACGCTACGCGGCGTCGAAACGGTAATTATTGATGAAGTCCACGCGGTAGCGGGCAGTAAACGTGGTGCGCATCTGGCGTTAAGTATGGAGCGGCTCGATACGCTGCTCCACACCTCAGCACAGCGAATTGGCCTTTCTGCCACTGTGCGTTCAGCCAGCGATGTGGCAGCATTTCTTGGTGGCGATCGCCCGGTTACGGTAGTCAACCCGCCCGCAATGCGCCATCCGCAGATACGGATTGTCGTACCGGTCGCCAATATGGATGATGTCTCATCGGTCGCCAGCGGCACCGGCGAAGACAGCCATGCCGGCCGGGAAGGCTCCATCTGGCCATATATTGAAACGGGTATCCTTGATGAAGTTTTGCGCCATCGCTCGACCATTGTCTTTACTAATTCACGCGGGCTGGCGGAAAAACTGACGACACGATTAAATGAGCTTTACGCCGCACGCTTACAGCGTTCCCCATCTATCGCCGTTGATGCGGCCCATTTCGAGTCGACCTCCGGCGCAACCTCTAACCGTGTACAAAGTAGCGACATTTTTATTGCCCGCTCACACCACGGCTCCGTCTCTAAAGAACAACGAGCAATCACCGAACAGGCGTTGAAATCGGGTGAATTACGCTGTGTGGTCGCAACCTCCAGTCTCGAACTGGGGATTGATATGGGCGCGGTGGATCTGGTGATTCAGGTGGCAACGCCGCTTTCTGTTGCCAGTGGGTTACAACGCATTGGTCGCGCCGGACATCAGGTTGGCGGTGTATCTAAAGGGCTTTTTTTCCCCCGAACCAGGCGTGACTTAGTCGATTCCGCAGTCATTGTAGAGTGTATGTTCGCAGGCAGGCTGGAAAACCTGACACCGCCGCATAATCCACTCGACGTCCTTGCGCAGCAAACCGTTGCCGCCGCGGCGATGGATGCATTACAGGTAGACGAATGGTACTCCCGCGTACGCCGTGCCGCACCGTGGAAAGATCTGCCAAGACGTGTTTTTGACGCCACGCTGGATATGCTTTCCGGGCGCTATCCCTCTGGCGATTTTTCTGCTTTTCGCCCCAAACTGGTCTGGAACCGGGAGACCGGGATATTGACCGCCCGACCTGGCGCTCAATTGTTGGCGGTTACCAGCGGCGGCACCATTCCGGATCGTGGCATGTATAGCGTGTTATTACCCGAAGGTGAAGAACAGGCCGGTTCGCGGCGGGTGGGTGAACTGGATGAGGAGATGGTATATGAGTCGCGGGTGAACGACATTATCACTCTCGGCGCTACCTCATGGCGGATCCAGCAAATCACCCGCGATCAGGTGATTGTGACTCCTGCTCCGGGTCGTTCTGCCCGGCTCCCCTTCTGGCGTGGTGAAGGTAACGGACGTCCGGCAGAATTAGGCGAGATGATCGGCGATTTTCTCCATTTACTGGCGGATGGCGCGTTCTTTTCCGGGACTATTCCCCCGTGGTTGGCAGAAGAAAATACGATCGCCAATATTCAGGGGTTGATTGACGAGCAGCGCAACGCGACGGGCATCGTTCCAGGTAGTCGTCATCTTGTCCTCGAACGGTGCCGTGATGAAATTGGTGACTGGCGTATTATTTTGCACTCTCCCTATGGAAGACGGGTGCATGAACCCTGGGCGCTGGCGATTGCCGGGCGAATACATGCACTATGGGGCGCTGACGCGTCTGTGGTTGCCAGTGATGACGGCATTGTTGCGCGCATTCCTGACACCGATGGTAAATTGCCCGATGCCGCGATTTTTTTGTTTGAACCAGAAAAGTTGCTGCAAATTGTCCGCGAGGCGGTAGGCAGCTCGGCACTTTTCGCCGCCCGTTTTCGCGAATGCGCCGCGCGGGCATTATTAATGCCGGGCCGCACGCCGGGCCATCGCCCCCCGCTCTGGCAACAACGGCTGCGCGCCAGTCAGTTGCTGGAAATCGCTCAGGGATATCCAGATTTTCCGGTCATTCTCGAAACCCTACGCGAATGTCTGCAAGATGTTTATGATCTTCCCGCGCTGGAACGTTTGATGCGTCGCCTGAACGGTGGCGAAATTCAAATATCCGATGTAACGACCACTACGCCTTCGCCTTTCGCCGCCAGTTTATTGTTCGGCTATGTCGCGGAATTTATGTACCAGAGCGACGCCCCGCTGGCAGAGCGCCGGGCATCCGTACTGTCGCTGGACAGCGAGTTACTGCGCAATCTACTCGGACAGGTCGATCCGGGGGAATTACTCGACCCGCAGGTCATTCGCCAGGTGGAAGAAGAGTTGCAACGACTGGCTCCTGGCAGAAGAGCGAAAGGTGAAGAAGGATTGTTCGACCTGCTGCACGAACTGGGGCCAATGACCGTTGAAGACCTGGCGCAACGGCATACAGGCAGCAGTGAAGAGATTGCGTCGTATCTGGAAAATCTTCTTGCAGTAAAACGAATCTTCCCGACGATGATTAGCGGGCAGGAGCGTCTTGCCTGTATGGATGATGCCGCCAGGCTGCGCGATGCCCTCGGCGTACGACTACCAGAGTCACTGCCAGAGATTTATTTGCACCGAGTCAGTTACCCGCTTCGCGACCTCTTTCTGCGCTATCTCCGGGCTCATGCTCTGGTCACGTCTGAACAACTGGCTCATGAGTTTAGTCTCGGTATTGCCATTGTCGAAGAGCAACTTCAGCAACTGCGCGAACAGGGGCTGGTGATGAATCTGCAACAAGACATCTGGGTGAGCGATGAAGTATTTCGTCGTCTGCGTTTGCGCTCGCTGCAAGCCGCCAGAGAAGCGACGCGTCCCGTTGCGGCCACGACCTATGCGCGATTGCTGCTGGAACGTCAGGGCGTATTACCCGCCACCGATGGTAGCCCGGCACTCTTTGCCTCAACATCGCCAGGCGTTTATGAGGGCGTGGATGGCGTCATGCAGGTGATCGAACAGCTTGCCGGAGTCGGTTTACCCGCCTCACTCTGGGAAAGCCAGATCCTGCCTGCCCGCGTACGCGACTATTCGCCAGAAATGCTCGATGAATTACTGGCAACCGGTGCGGTTATCTGGTCGGGGCAAAAAAAGCTGGGTGAAGATGACGGTCTGGTGGCACTGCATCTACAGGAATATGCCGCAGAATCGTTCACTCCCGCCGAAGCGAATCAGGCGAATCGTTCGGCGCTGCAGCAAGCGATAGTCACGGTTCTGGCTGACGGAGGAGCCTGGTTTGCACAACAAATCAGCCAACGGATACGCGATAAAATCGGCGAATCGGTTGATCCCTCAGCCATGCAAGAGGCGTTATGGGCGCTGGTCTGGCAAGGCGTCATCACCAGCGACATTTGGGCACCGTTACGCGCCCTCACCCGCAGCAGTACCAACACACGCACCTCAACTCGCCGCAGTCACCGGGCTCGTCGTGGACGTCCTGTCTATGCGCAACCCGTCTCGCCGCTGGTATCTTACAACACACCAAAGCTTGCTGGACGCTGGTCGTTATTGCAGGTGGAGCCACTAAACGATACCGAAAGGATGCTGGCGCTGGCGGAAAATATGCTCGACCGCTACGGCATCATCAGTCGTCAGGCGGTGATAGCCGAAAATATCCCTGGCGGGTTTCCATCGATGCAAACGCTTTGTCGAAGTATGGAAGACTCCGGGCGAATTATGCGAGGTCGTTTTGTAGAAGGTCTGGGTGGCGCGCAATTCGCTGAACGTCTGACTATTGACCGATTGCGCGATCTGGCGACACAAGCCACGCAAACGCGCCACTATACACCAGTGGCGCTCTCTGCCAACGATCCGGCTAATGCATGGGGAAATCT
This sequence comes from Escherichia sp. WS338, assembly GCF_046486405.1. Lineage (NCBI taxonomy): Bacteria > Pseudomonadati > Pseudomonadota > Gammaproteobacteria > Enterobacterales > Enterobacteriaceae > Escherichia > Escherichia sp. WS338. The sequence continues at coordinate 95,959 of NZ_JBJQLL010000005.1, forward strand.
TCTGCCCTGGCCTGCACATCCGGCAACGCTGATACCAACGCGTCGGGCGGGTGCGCTGGTGGTCGTTTCTGGCGGCAAATTGTTACTCTATCTGGCGCAAGGTGGCAAAAAAATGCTGGTCTGGCAGGAAAAAGAGGAATTACTCGCCCCAGAGATTTTCCACGCGCTGACTACCGCACTGCGTCGCGAACCACGGCTGCGCTTTACGCTAACAGAAGTGAATGACCTACCGGTCCGGCAAACGCCGATGTTTACGCTGCTGCGTGAGGCGGGATTTTCAAGTTCGCCACAAGGGCTGGATTGGGGATAGAGAAAGGACTGACGGATGCCCGTTCGCATCCGTCAGTATTGCAGGACGGATTATTCAGCGTCCGGCTCTTCAGACTTGTATTTAGCGGCAGTTTCTTTGATCAGCTGCTGCAGTTCGCCACGCTGATACATTTCGATCACGATATCACAACCGCCGACCAGCTCGCCGTCAACCCACAGTTGCGGGAAGGTCGGCCAGTTAGCATATTTCGGCAGTTCCGCACGAATGTCCGGATTCTGCAGGATATCAACATAGGCAAAACGTTCGCCACATGCGGCAAGCGCCTGGACTGCCTGGGCAGAGAAACCGCAGCTCGGCAGTTTCGGTGAACCTTTCATGTACAGCAGGATCGGGTTTTCAGCAATCTGGCGTTGGATTTTTTCGATAGTGGTGCTCATTGTCTTGCTTCCTCAAACTTCTTTACGGCAGTAATCTGACATTGTAGCGGGTCAGTGCGGCATCGGAAAATAACATTTTCATCACGCTTTTGCTATTTTATCCCTTTGCTCTATTTGTTGCATTTCAAATATTCGTTTCTTCCCTGACGCACGGCAAACTGGCGTATTTATAACCATTTTTAGCTTTCACTGCTGCATTTTTTTGCGCTCGCCAACGAAACGTATTTTTTAACAATAAAAGCTATTAACTTTCTCTTCTTCTATGCATTAGAATCATCAAGTTTTGTAAATCAGACGCAGGCATGATAGACCTGCCTTAACAGAGGGACGCTCAGTGGCGCGGATAAACCTAATTTCGATCACGCTCTGTGCTTTACTTTTTACCACCCTGCCTTTAACGCCTATGGCCCATGCTTCAAAGCAAGCCAGGGAGAGTTCTGCTACTACTCATATCACCAAAAAAGCAGATAAAAAGAAAAGCACGGCAACCACCAAAAAGACCCAGAAAGCCAGCCAGAAAACAGCGAAAAAAGCCGCCAGTAAAAGTACGACCAAAAGCAAAACCGCTTCTTCCGTTAAAAAATCTTCCATTACCGCTTCTAAAAACGCCAAAACTCGCAGCAAACATGCCGTCAATAAAACGGCCTCAGCCAACTTTACCGAAAAGTGTACCAAACGTAAGGGCTATAAATCGCATTGTGTGAAAGTCAAAAATGCCGCGTCAGGAACCCTTGCCGACGCGCACAAAGCGAAGGTGCAAAAAGCCACGAAAGTGGCAATGAATAAACTGATGCAACAAATTGGTAAGCCATATCGTTGGGGCGGCAGCTCACCGCGTACCGGTTTTGATTGCAGCGGCCTGGTTTATTACGCTTATAAAGATTTGGTGAAAATTCGTATTCCGCGTACGGCGAATGAAATGTATCACCTGCGTGATGCAGCACCTATCGAACGTAGTGAACTGAAAAACGGCGACCTGGTCTTCTTCCGTACTCAGGGACGCGGTACAGCCGATCATGTCGGCGTGTATGTCGGCAACGGCAAATTTATTCAGTCACCGCGCACGGGCCAAGAAATTCAAATCACTTCTCTCAGTGAAGACTACTGGCAGCGCCACTATGTTGGCGCTCGTCGGGTAATGACCCCAAAAACACTTCGCTAAAACTTTACCCTGTTGTTACGGCAACAGGGTAAGTTCATCTTTTGTCTCACCTTTTAATTTGCTACCCTATCCATACGCACAATAAGGCTATTGTACGTATGCAAATTAATAATAAAGGAGAGTAGCAATGTCATTCGAATTACCTGCACTACCATATGCTAAAGATGCTCTGGCACCGCACATTTCTGCGGAAACCATCGAGTATCACTATGGCAAGCATCATCAGACTTATGTCACTAACCTGAACAACCTGATTAAAGGTACCGCGTTTGAAGGTAAATCACTGGAAGAGATTATTCGCAGCTCTGAAGGTGGCGTATTCAACAACGCAGCTCAGGTCTGGAACCATACTTTCTACTGGAACTGCCTGGCACCGAACGCGGGTGGCGAACCGACTGGAAAAGTCGCTGAAGCTATCGCCGCATCTTTTGGCAGCTTTGCCGATTTCAAAGCACAGTTTACTGATGCAGCAATCAAAAACTTTGGTTCTGGCTGGACCTGGCTGGTGAAAAACAGCGATGGCAAACTGGCTATCGTTTCAACCTCTAACGCGGGTACTCCGCTGACCACCGATGCGACTCCGCTGCTGACCGTTGATGTCTGGGAACACGCTTATTACATCGACTATCGCAATGCACGTCCTGGCTATCTGGAGCACTTCTGGGCGCTGGTGAACTGGGAATTCGTAGCGAAAAATCTCGCTGCATAATAACTGATGGCAAATGCAACATTGCCTGATGCACTTCGCTTACCATGCCAACTCGGATGAAGCGTTAACACCGCATCCGGCAAGATAAATCGCACGTTGCCAGCAACTGTAACGCAGAAGGTTATCCTTCTGCGTTTTTGTGTAATTAGCTGTTGGCAACGCAAACTGCCTCAGGTTGTTTTCTGGCTGACATAAACACCAGCAATAATGCCAGTCCCGCGACAATCGCCCCCATCACCGGCACAAAGCTGTATCCCAGCCCAGCGGAAATTACCGCACCACCAGCAGCAGCTCCCAGCGCATTTCCAAGATTAAAGGCACCAATATTGACTGATGAAGACAGACCAGGCGCTTCACTGGCGACACGCATCACGCGCATCTGTAACGGCGGTACGACCGCAAAGGTTGCAGCTCCCCACACCACCATGCTAATAGCTGCGCCGAACTCATTGCGGGCCAGGAACGGGATTGCTAGCATAATCACCATCAGCAGCAACAAAAAGCCTTTCAACGTGCCGTTAACTGAACGATCTGCCAGTTTGCCGCCGAGATAGTTACCGATAGAGAATCCGACACCAATCAGCACCAGCATTGCCGTAACGAACACCGGCGTTGCGTGGGTAATACTTTGCAGTACCGGAGAGATATAGGTGTAGAGGGTAAACATTGCACCAGCTCCCAGTACCGTCGTCAGCAATGCAGACAGCACCTGCGGACGCATTAATACCGCCAGCTCTTTTTTCACTTCAGGTCGCGCCCCTGCGCCACCTTTAGGTAATGAGAAGAACAGACTTACCATTGAAATCACGCCCAGCCCCGCCGTTGCCAGAAATGACATCCGCCAGCCGATGGTTTCGCCCAACCAGGTCGCTGCCGGAACGCCACCGATATTTGCCAGGGTTAACCCCATAAACATAGTGGCAACTGCGCTGGCCTGTTTATGTTTTGGCACCACGCTTGCGGCCACAACTGAACCCAAACCAAAAAATGCTCCGTGATTCAGGCTGGTCAAAATGCGTGAAAGCATCAGCGTCATATAATCCGGCGCGATGGCGGAAAGTACGTTGCCGAGCGTGAAAATCGCCATCAGGAAAATCAACGCACTGCGGCGAGCACGATGAGAAAGTAGAAGCGTCATCAGCGGCGCGCCAACCATTACGCCAACTGCATAGGCACTGATTAACATTCCGGCAGCGGGAATCGAGACATCCACACCGCGCGCAATGACGGGCAATAAGCCCATTGGCGAGAACTCCGTTGTCCCGATACCAAACGCGCCAATCGCCAGCGCCAGCAACGGATAGTTAATTTTCATGCCTTATCTCCACCTCTTCGCGTCATTACGCGATATTCATTAAAGTGGCGAAAGCATGACAGCAATCACAAAAAAATGAAAATAACAAAAAGAGAAAACACTTTTGCCATTTTGCTAACAAACAGGAAGGAGATGCGAGGGAGAACGCGCTCCCTCGAGAGGAAATCAGTGCAGCGCGGCTGTCAAACCCACGGCCACGATCAAACCGAGGACGATAATCGTTGTTACCAGTGAAAATTTAAGGTCGGTGCTCATCAAGTTTTCTCCTTTTTTATTACCACACAAAAAGTGATATTACGCATTTTTACACACTGTGATGAAAAAATCTCCCGTCATTTATAATGATAAGTGTTTTTACCACTTCCCCTTTTCGTCAAGATCGGCCAAAATTCCACGCTTACACTATTTGCGTACTGGCCATTGACCCCTTCCTGACGCTCCGTGTCGTTTTTCCGGCGTACCGCAACACTTTTGTTGTGCGTAAGGTGTGTAAAGGCAAACGTTTACCTTGCGATTTTGCAGGAGCTGAAGTTAGGGTCTGGAGTGAAATGGAATGGCAACAATAAAAGATGTAGCGAAACGAGCAAACGTTTCCACTACAACTGTGTCACACGTGATCAACAAAACACGTTTCGTCGCTGAAGAAACGCGCAACGCCGTGTGGGCAGCGATTAAAGAATTACACTACTCCCCTAGCGCGGTGGCGCGTAGCCTGAAGGTTAACCACACCAAGTCTATCGGTTTGCTGGCGACCAGCAGCGAAGCGGCCTATTTTGCCGAGATCATTGAAGCGGTTGAAAAAAATTGCTTCCAGAAAGGTTACACCCTGATTCTGGGCAATGCGTGGAACAATCTTGAGAAACAGCGGGCTTATCTGTCGATGATGGCGCAAAAACGCGTCGATGGTCTGCTGGTGATGTGTTCTGAGTACCCAGAGCCGTTGCTGGCGATGCTGGAAGAGTATCGCCATATCCCAATGGTGGTGATGGACTGGGGTGAAGCAAAAGCTGACTTCACCGATGCGGTCATTGATAACGCATTCGAAGGCGGCTACATGGCCGGGCGTTATCTGATTGAACGCGGTCATCGCGAAATCGGCGTTATCCCTGGCCCGCTGGAACGTAACACCGGCGCAGGCCGCCTTGCCGGTTTTATGAAGGCGATGGAAGAAGCGATGATCAAAGTGCCGGAAAGCTGGATTGTGCAGGGTGACTTTGAACCTGAATCCGGTTATCGCGCCATGCAGCAAATCCTGTCGCAGCCGCATCGCCCTACTGCCGTCTTCTGTGGTGGCGATATCATGGCAATGGGCGCACTTTGTGCTGCTGATGAAATGGGTCTGCGCGTCCCGCAGGATGTTTCGCTGATCGGTTATGATAACGTGCGCAACGCCCGCTATTTTACGCCGGCGCTGACCACGATCCATCAGCCAAAAGATTCGCTGGGCGAAACAGCGTTCAACATGCTGTTGGATCGTATCGTCAACAAACGTGAAGAACCGCAGTCCATTGAAGTGCATCCGCGGTTGATTGAACGCCGCTCCGTGGCTGACGGCCCGTTCCGCGACTATCGTCGTTAATCACCTGTTGCGGGAGTCTCTTCCGGCTCCCGCAGCCACTCCTTATTCAGCGTCTCACTATCGCCGAGATACTCAAGCAACCAGGTTAACGCAGGCGACATATCATTTTGCTGCCATGTCAGACAACATGCCGAATCCGGGAAGGGGTTTTCCAGTTCTAGTGCTACCCACTTCCCCTCATTAAGCCACGGTTTGGCGAAATGTGTTGGCACCATCCCTATGCATAATCCTGCCGAGATACAGGTTGCCGATGATTCCCAGTCAGGCACGACAAGTCTTTTTTGGTTATCCAGCAACCAGGTAATACGTTTAGGTAGCGTTCGCGAGGTGTCTTCGCGCACCAACGACGGCCAGTTGCGCAACGTATCATCGCTGAACGGGCCATCCATCAACGCCAGCGGGTGGTGGCTGGCAACAACGCAACTCCAGCTTAGCATCCCCATATCGCGGAAGGCATAACGACCGCCTACCGGAATCGCGCGTGTTGCGCCAATCGCCAGTTCCACGCGCCCGTCGGAAAGCGCATCCCAGACACCGTTGAACACTTCCTGAAAGACAAGAAGTTCGACATCATCAAAATGGCGATAAAAATCAACGATCATCTGCCGTGTACGTTCTGGCCTGACAATATTATCCACTGCGATAGCTAACTGACCGCGCCAGCCGTTCGCTATCTGCTGACATTGCTGCCGGGTGATCTGCATTTTTTTGACAACAGAGCGCCCTTCTTTGAGAAACCACGCCCCGGCAGCGGTCAGTTCCACATCACGGTGACGTCGTTCAAACAGCGGCACCGCCAGCCACTCTTCCAGCTGACGCACGGTATAGCTGACCGCAGAAGGAACGCGATGCAACTCCTGTGCCGCAGCGCTAAAACTACCATTACGCGCTACCGCATCAACAACCTCGAGTGAATATTCTGACCACATAGTCTGCCTGCAAAATTTTTGAAACCAGTCATCAAATATTACCGTTTCACAACACTAATTTCACTCCCTACACTTTGCGGCGGTGTTTAATTGAGAGATTTAGAGAATATACATGCAACCTGGGAAAAGATTTTTAGTCTGGCTGGCGGGTTTGAGCGTACTCGGTTTTCTGGCAACCGATATGTATCTGCCTGCTTTCGCCGCCATACAGGCCGACCTGCAAACGCCTGCGTCTGCTGTCAGTGCCAGCCTTAGTCTGTTCCTTGCCGGTTTTGCCGCAGCCCAGCTTCTGTGGGGGCCGCTCTCCGACCGTTATGGTCGTAAACCGGTATTATTAATCGGCCTGACAATTTTTGCGTTAGGTAGTCTGGGGATGCTGTGGGTAGAAAACGCCGCTACGCTGCTGGTATTGCGTTTTGTACAGGCTGTGGGTGTCTGCGCCGCGGCAGTTATCTGGCAAGCGTTAGTGACGGATTATTATCCTTCACAGAAAGTTAACCGTATTTTTGCGACCATCATGCCGCTGGTGGGTCTATCTCCGGCACTGGCTCCTCTGTTAGGAAGCTGGCTGCTGGTCCATTTTTCCTGGCAGGCGATTTTCGCCACCCTGTTTGCCATTACCGTGGTGCTGATTCTGCCTATTTTCTGGCTCAAACCCACGACGAAGGCCCGTAACAATAGTCAGGATGGTCTGACCTTTACCGACCTGCTACGTTCTAAAACCTATCGCGGCAACGTGCTGATATATGCGGCCTGTTCAGCCAGTTTTTTTGCATGGCTGACCGGCTCACCGTTCATCCTTAGTGAAATGGGCTACAGCCCGGCAGTTATTGGTTTAAGTTATGTCCCGCAAACTATCGCGTTTCTGATTGGTGGTTATGGCTGTCGCGCCGCACTGCAGAAATGGCAAGGCAAGCAGTTATTACCGTGGTTGCTGGTACTGTTTGCTGTCAGCGTCATTGCGACCTGGGCTGCGGGCTTCATTAGCCATGTGTCGCTAGTCGAAATCCTGATCCCATTCTGTGTGATGGCGATTGCCAATGGCGCGATCTACCCGATTGTTGTCGCCCAGGCGCTGCGTCCCTTCCCACATGCAACCGGTCGCGCCGCAGCGTTGCAGAACACTCTACAACTGGGTCTGTGCTTCCTCGCAAGTCTGGTAGTTTCCTGGCTGATCAGTATCAGCACGCCATTGCTCACCACCACCAGCGTGATGTTATCAACAGTAGTGCTGGTTGCTCTGGGTTACATGATGCAACGTTGTGAAGAAGTTGACTGCCAGAATCATGGCAATGCCGAAGTCGCTCATAGCGAATCACACTGATCTATATCGATATACTTATACTTAGGCTGCTAACAAAATTTTGTTGTATGATTGAAATTAGCGGCCTATACTAATTTCGAGTTGTTAAAGCTACGATAAATATTATGTTTTTACGGGGACAGGATCGTTCCCGACTCACTATGGATGGTCATTTCGGCAAGGGTTCCTCCTTTCCCTCTGTTCTACGTCGGATTATAGACTCGCGGTTTTTTCTGCGAGATTTCTCACAAAGCCCAAAAAGCGTCTACGCTGTTTTAAGGTTCTGATCACCGACCAGTGATGGAGAAACTATGAGTTCATCGTGTATAGAAGAAGTCAGTGTACCGGATGACAACTGGTACCGTATCGCCAACGAATTACTTAGCCGTGCCGGTATAGCCATTAACGGTTCTGCCCCGGCGGATATTCGTGTGAAAAACCCCGATTTTTTTAAACGCGTTCTGCAGGAAGGATCGTTGGGGTTAGGCGAAAGTTATATGGATGGCTGGTGGGAATGTGACCGACTGGATATGTTTTTTAGCAAAGTCTTACGCGCAGGTCTCGAGAACCAACTCCCCCATCATTTCAAAGACACGCTGCGTATTGCCGGCGCTCGTCTCTTCAATCTGCAGAGTAAAAAACGTGCCTGGATAGTCGGCAAAGAGCATTACGATTTGGGTAATGACTTGTTCAGCCGCATGCTTGATCCCTTCATGCAATATTCCTGCGCTTACTGGAAAGATGCCGATAATCTGGAATCTGCCCAGCAGGCGAAGCTCAAAATGATTTGTGAAAAATTGCAGTTAAAACCAGGGATGCGCGTACTGGATATTGGCTGCGGCTGGGGCGGACTGGCGCACTACATGGCATCTAATTATGACGTAAGCGTGGTTGGCGTCACCATTTCTGCCGAACAGCAAAAAATGGCTCAGGAACGCTGTGAAGGCCTGGATGTCACCATTTTGCTGCAAGATTATCGTGACCTGAACGACCAGTTTGATCGTATTGTTTCTGTGGGGATGTTCGAGCACGTCGGACCGAAAAATTACGATACCTATTTTGCGGTGGTGGATCGTAATTTGAAACCGGAAGGCATATTCCTGCTCCATACTATCGGTTCGAAAAAAACCGATCTGAATGTTGATCCCTGGATTAATAAATATATTTTTCCGAACGGTTGCCTGCCCTCTGTACGCCAGATTGCTCAGTCCAGCGAACCCCACTTTGTGATGGAAGACTGGCATAACTTCGGTGCTGATTACGATACTACGTTGATGGCGTGGTATGAACGATTCCTCGCCGCATGGCCAGAAATTGCGGATAACTACAGTGAACGCTTTAAACGGATGTTTACCTATTATCTGAATGCCTGTGCAGGTGCTTTCCGCGCCCGTGATATTCAGCTCTGGCAGGTGGTGTTCTCACGCGGTGTTGAAAACGGCCTTCGAGTCGCTCGCTAAAGGCTATTCTATCGCCCCCTCTCCGGGGGCGATTTCAGATCAGGCTTCTGTACCTGGTTGATTCATGGCATTTTCTCGTGCTGCCAGCACACGTTCTACGGTATCTACCACTGCCTGAGTTTGTGGATCAATTTCAATGTTGACGCGTGCGCCGAGTTTTTTCTTCCCAAGAGTCGTGCGTTCCAGGGTTTCCGGAATTAAATGGACGCAAAAACGCGTTGGCGTGACTTCGCCGACGGTCAGGCTAATACCGTCGATGCCAATAAATCCTTTGTACAGAATATATTTCATCAACTGACTATCCTGGACTTTAAACCAGATCTGGCGATTATTTTCCGAGGTTAATATTTTCGCCACTTCAGCGGTGGTCATAATATGACCTGACATTAAGTGTCCGCCAATTTCATCACTGAATTTCGCCGCACGCTCAACGTTTACCCAATCCCCCACTTTTAAATCGCCAAGATTGGTAATGCGTAACGTTTCTTTCATCAGGTCAAAACTGACATGGTTGCCGTTAATTTCCGTCACGGTCAGGCAGCAACCGTTATGCGCCACGGACGCACCGGTTTCCAGGCCCTCCAGCATGTGGTCGGGTAACTCCACCACATGCGTACGAAAATTTGGTTTCTCGTCAATCGACACCAGTTTTGCGGTGCCCTGTACAATCCCCGTAAACATACTTACAACTCCTGAAATCAGTTAAGACATTCTGTTCAGCACAATAGCAGGTGGCAAACGCCCTTACCAGTGAAGGGGTAAGAATGACTATTTTTTCACTGGAGAATTAATAAATCCTCGCTACAATAGACTGAATTTCCCCTGCTTCTTCTTTTTGCTGCCCATTCAGGCGGCTTTTTAGTCTCTCATATAACTACAAATAAAAGGTGTTCACGTGCAGAAGTATATCAGTGAAGCGCGTCTGTTATTAGCATTAGCAATCCCGGTGATTCTCGCGCAAATCGCCCAAACTGCGATGGGTTTTGTCGATACCGTGATGGCGGGCGGCTATAGTGCCACCGACATGGCGGCGGTCGCTATCGGTACTTCTATCTGGCTTCCGGCGATCCTCTTTGGTCACGGACTGCTGCTGGCATTAACGCCGGTTATCGCGCAATTAAATGGTTCCGGTCGACGTGAGCGCATTGCGCATCAGGTGCGACAGGGCTTCTGGCTGGCAGGTTTTGTTTCCGTTCTCATTATGCTGGTGCTGTGGAATGCAGGTTACATTATCCGCTCTATGGAAAACATCGATCCGGCTCTGGCGGACAAAGCCGTGGGTTATCTGCGTGCGTTGTTGTGGGGCGCGCCGGGCTATCTGTTCTTCCAGGTTGCCCGTAACCAATGTGAAGGTCTGGCAAAAACCAAGCCGGGTATGGTAATGGGCTTTATCGGCCTGCTGGTGAACATTCCGGTGAACTATATCTTTATTTATGGTCATTTCGGTATGCCTGAGCTCGGTGGCGTTGGTTGTGGCGTGGCTACTGCGGCGGTGTATTGGGTCATGTTCCTTGCCATGGTTTCTTACATTAAACGCGCCCGCTCCATGCGCGATATTCGTAACGAAAAAGGCACCGCTAAGCCCGATCCTGCGGTTATGAAACGACTGATTCAACTCGGTTTGCCGATTGCGCTGGCACTGTTCTTTGAAGTGACACTGTTTGCCGTCGTGGCTCTGTTAGTGTCTCCGCTCGGTATTGTTGATGTCGCAGGACACCAGATTGCCCTGAACTTTAGTTCGCTGATGTTTGTGCTTCCCATGTCGCTGGCGGCAGCGGTAACTATCCGCGTAGGTTATCGTCTGGGTCAGGGCTCAACGCTGGATGCGCAAACCGCTGCGCGGACCGGGCTTATGGTGGGTGTCTGTATGGCAACCCTGACGGCCATTTTCACGGTTTCACTGCGGGAGCAAATCGCCCTGTTGTACAACGACAATCCCGAGGTTGTAACGCTGGCTGCGCATTTGATGTTGCTGGCGGCGGTATATCAGATTTCTGACTCTATCCAGGTGATTGGCAGTGGGATTTTGCGTGGTTATAAAGATACGCGTTCCATTTTCTATATCACCTTTACGGCTTACTGGGTGCTGGGCTTGCCAAGCGGCTATATTCTGGCACTGACCGATCTGGTCGTTGAACCTATGGGGCCAGCAGGCTTCTGGATAGGCTTTATTATTGGCCTGACGTCGGCAGCCATTATGATGATGTTGCGTATGCGGTTCCTGCAACGTCTGCCGTCAGCCATCATTCTGCAACGAGCAGCTCGCTAGTAAAGACAAGGCGCAACCTTCACGGGTTGCGCCTGTGTTTTTACGCAGGCTGGAGCGTTGCGCCAATCCCGTCTTCGTCTGGCTGTAGTTTCAGTGCGTTACACAGAGTTTGCCGACTGGCATCTGTTATCTCAACGTGTATATCACCAGTAACTTCCCCTTTCACATTGATGAAGTCAGGTGAAATTTCTTTCGCACTGGTTTGCAGGCAAATGGCTCCCTCTCCACGCAGGCGTTTCACTTTCAGATGCACCTGCGTTGCCGCATCAGTGATCAGCCACAGTTTTCCGCCATTGAGATTGATGTTACCAACACTGAAAGTGACACTGTCACCTTTTACCGTACTGCCGTCGAGAATCAACACACCGCCCTGCTGTACAGTAATCGTTGATTGTTGCAGATCTGCGCCATAGCCAATAATCATTGAAGCGCCGTCCAGTAATGCAACACTACCGGTCAGTTCAACCGGTGCGCGATCTTCCTCTACTACAAAATTTTCGTCCGCGCTGGTGGGTGACAACAGGATCACTGTCCCACCTTGTATTACCGCATTTTCCAGCGTACCGGCATGCACTTCAGCCCGCCCCCCCACATTAACGGACAGGTTTTGCGTCTTACCGGAACTGTAGAGCTGAAGACCATCCGTACCCAGACGATAGATGGCTCCATTCTCAACAATAGTGTCAGAGTCTTCACCACCGAGATTATTCATGGTGCCACCAGCAAGCAACGTATCATTGGCTTTCCCCGCCAGCATAAAAACGCCGCCCTGATTAATCTCACAATTGCTGGCTTCCCCACCTGGATACACCAACAATTCACCACCTTCATCTACCACGACCGCTGAGGTTGTCCCATTGACCAACAGGCCACCCTCTTGATCGAGAATAATTTTTTCCGCGCGATGTCCTTCCAGTACACGCAGGTTACCGCCATTTTCCAGCAACAAACCGCAGGCATAACCTTTATCAACGCTGAATTCACCTTCGGGATGGCGGCCATTAACCGTAGCGAGCGTAGAGAGACTAATTGCGCCTCCCTCGGACTGAACAATATCTGTGGCAATGGCACCGTCGCTGACCGATAGCGTGCCATTGTTGCCGTACTGTGTGCATTTGGCGATCCCACCGGTTGCCACTTTCAACCAGCCAGCCCCCGTGACCACGGTATTTTCGGCTCTTCCGCCAGCTTCAACAATTAACTCACCTTCAGTAAGTTGCGTCGCGCCAATGACCTCGCCGGTCTTAACAATTTGCACGTTCCCGTCGCTCATCAAGTTTTTCGCATCAGATCCCATGATTTATTCCTTTGCTGCATCTGTGTGCCTTTATTGCTACCTAAGTGTAAAGGCTACGGAGGATTTATCCACGACAGATTTTGAGATGGTGGCAAACAACTCTGTTTAAACTCTGATACACGGATTATTGGGTTGTATCTGATGTAAATGCGATCCTGAATAAAAATCGCCCTTGCAAATCAACAAAATATAGCCAATTTGCTTAAAAGCTCTGCAAACGGTCGAAATAGCGCAGAAAATTACGTTTTGCCTCTTGCCACCTTCCCACTCTGCCGCTAATATTCGTCCCCGTTGTCACCTACAACGTTGCGTTCATAGCTCAGTTGGTTAGAGCACCACCTTGACATGGTGGGGGTCGTTGGTTCGAGTCCAATTGAACGCACCATCCTGCGTCCGTAGCTCAGTTGGTTAGAGCACCACCTTGACATGGTGGGGGTCGGTGGTTCGAGTCCACTCGGACGCACCAGATTTTCTTAATCTGGTCTTCTCCTTTTTCCCTCTGTTTCTTCTCTGTATCCAATACGTTAAAAGATTTACACTGTCTTCGTATGCGTTATCAGAAGGAGAATCGCTATGGCAACTTTGTTACAACTTCATTTTGCTTTTAATGGCCCATTTGGCGACGCAATGGTTGAGCAGCTTGAACCGCTTGCTGAGTCGATTAATCAGGAACCTGGTTTTCTGTGGAAGGTATGGACAGAAAGTGAAAAGAACCACGAAGCCGGTGGGATCTACCTTTTTACTGATGAAAAAAGCGCCCTTGCCTATCTGGAAAAACATACTGCCCGACTGAAAAATCTCGGCGTTGAGGAAGTTGTCGCCAAAGTTTTCGATGTCAATGAGCCACTTAGTCAAATCAATCAGGCAAAACTCGCCTGACAGAATTTAATCAAGGGCGGTTAGCGCCCTTTTCATCCCTGTCTGAAATTTCTCAAATTCTAAAAATCTCAACCAAACTTATCTGATAACACTAAATTCGAAAGAATGCGTACAGGTAAGTAACAATGAAAAAAATTGCTATTGTGGGTGCCGGGCCTACGGGGATCTACACCTTATTCTCGCTTCTACAGCAACAAACTCCACTTTCTATTTCTATCTTCGAGCAGGCTGATGAAGCCGGTGTCGGGATGCCATACAGTGATGAGGAAAACTCAAAAATGATGCTGGCAAATATTGCCAGTATTGAAATACCGCCGATTTATTGTACGTATCTCGAATGGCTACAAAAGCAAGAAGCCAGCCATCTCCAGCGTTATGGCGTTAAAAAAGAAACCTTGCACGATCGTCAGTTTTTACCGCGAATTCTGCTGGGCGAATATTTCCGCGATCAATTTTTACGATTAGTAGACCAGGCACGACAGCAAAAATTTGCAGTGGCTGTTTATGAATCATGCCAGGTTACCGATCTGCAAATTACAAATGCTGGCGTCATGCTCGCTACAAATCAGGATTTACCCAGCGAGACGTTTGATTTAGCGGTGATCGCCACGGGTCACGTCTGGCCTGATGAAGAAGAAGCAACCCGAACGTATTTTCCCAGCCCGTGGTCAGGCCTGATGGAAGCAAAGGTCGATGCGTGTAACGTGGGTATTATGGGAACATCCTTGAGCGGACTGGATGCGGCAATGGCAGTGGCTATTCAGCATGGTTCGTTCATTGAAGATGATAAACAACACGTCGTTTTTCACCGCGATAACGCAAGTGAAAAGCTAAATATTACGTTGATGTCGCGTACGGGTATTTTACCCGAAGCCGATTTCTATTGCCCTATTCCCTACGAGCCCTTACACATCGTCACCGATCAAGCATTAAATGCTGAGATTCAAAAAGGCGAAGTGGGCCTTTTGGATCGGGTATTTAGATTGATAGTAGAGGAAATCAAATTTGCTGATCCAGACTGGAGCCAACGCATAGCCTTAGAAAGCCTGAATGTCGATTCCTTTGCTCAAGCCTGGTTTGCCGAGCGCAAACAACGCGACCCATTCGACTGGGCAGAAAAAAATCTCCAGGAAGTCGAACGCAATAAACGAGAAAAACATACTGTTCCCTGGCGTTATGTCATTCTGCGCCTGCATGAAGCCGTACAGGAAATTGTTCCTCATCTGAATGAACACGACCATAAACGGTTCAGTAAAGGCCTTGCCCGGGTTTTCATCGATAATTATGCGGCAATCCCTTCAGAGTCTATTCGTCGACTACTGGCCTTACGTGAAGCGGGAATCATTCATATTCTCGCCCTCGGTGAAGACTACGAAATGGAAATTAATGAGTCGCGCACCGTCCTGAAAACGGAAGACAATAGCTACTCGTTTGACGTTTTTATTGATGCCCGTGGGCAGCGTCCGCTTAAAGTGAAAGATATTCCTTTCCCTGGACTACGCGAACAATTACAGAAAACAGGGGATGAAATCCCTGATGTTGGCGAAGATTATACGCTACAGCAACCCGAAGAAATTCGTGGGCGCGTAGCGTTCGGCGCGTTGCCCTGGTTGATGCACGACCAGCCATTCGTACAGGGACTTACGGCATGTGCAGAAATTGGTGAGGCGATAGCTCAGGCGGTCGTAAAGCCTGCATCCCGTGCTCGTCGGCGTCTTTCGTTTAATCAAATGTAAAGCTATCAGCACTCAACAAACTGATGCTGTTCATTAAGGCGATAGCGGACTCCGGCTCGAATATTGTTTTCACCTTCAATGGCGACGGCGAAGCGAACTCTTTCGCCGTCATGATATGCCAGTGCGGCGCTTCCCCCTGGCCCGAGAATAATTGAGTCGACCACGCCCGTGCTCACTATTGTTGAATCTTCACCGCTGGCAATGATGTGTACATTGTCGCCGCTGTTGGCAATTCTGGCGTTTGCGCCAAAGCTGGCGATTTGCACCAGGTCACCATTACTGGCGACATGACATCGTTCACCCAATGTACAAACGCGTACTCGCATTCCGGTATTCGCAATCCGACTGCTATCTCCAGCGCTGCTTATCCGCGAAGAATTACCGGTTACAGCAACCCGTGCGCGTTCACCGGAGCTGCCAATGTGACTGTTAAAGCCGACACTTCCAATCCGCACGCTATAACCCATACTGGCAATTTGCGCGGCATACCCAGCGGTTGCGATTCTGGCATTATCCTCACAACAGCCGATGCGAGCATGATCGTCGCTGCGGGCAAACTGACTGCAAAATGCTCTCTCTCCGGGATCTGTGGCCAGTTTTTGCATAGAAGAAACTTCCTGATGCGCGAAGTTTTCATCCGCCAGCCATTTTTTCCACGCATACTCAACCAGACTCTCCGCCCAGTCCGTATATCCTTCCTCAATCAGTGCATGATGAATATCGGCATAACTACCGCCGCGTGGGAAATGGCGCAGAAACCAGCGATACATCACCGCTCCGATACGCCATTCTCGCAGGTCTGCTCGTGTAATGATCATTCGTTAGTGCCGGTGATAGCCATCGACCATGCTTTTAAAGGTTTCGTGTGGCGTACGCCCCGTGGTGCAAAGATAAAGATGACCGAAGATAAAAAAGAGGCTTATAAATGCCAGAGCAAAATGCGCCTGCAATAACCAGTATCTTACGCCAGGAAACACATCTCCCACGGCTTGCGGATAGAGACACAGCAGCCCCGTCAATAGTAACAACGGCAGCAATCCATACATGACACCAACATAGGCAACCTGCTGTAAGGGATTAAATTTAGACTGGGTTGTTGCCGGGAAAGGATGTTCTTCCCCCTGCATAATGCCAAACAAATAGAATCGCGTTTGTTTTGCCGCTCGCTCCAGCCACCCCTGACGACGAATGCGATAGTGGTGACCATTACCCCCAACGGCATTGATCAGAACAAAGCCGAGCCAGCATGCCAGTAACAAAAATCCGCAAACTTCATGCACCGCAACCAGACTTTTAACCGTAGTTGCGCCCACCAGCGCAAAGTGATTTATCAGCCCACTTGCCAGCAACAATACAAAGAGTAACGCATTCGACCAGTGCCATAATCTGACCGCTTTGCTGTAAAGATAAACCTTCTCACCATGGTCGTTGGCTGATTTCTTCACGCCACGAGCACGAAGCAAGGCATGCAGCCCCAGCACCAACCACATCCCTACCAGCAATAGTCCGGCAATGATCAACCACACCGGCCAAAATTGGGGAGTGAACAGTGGCACATAGTTCGCCAACTGGCTCTGAAACTGTTCAGCATGTTGCGACGGGTTCATACATTTTCCTTTTTAATCAAATGTTGACCGAACCGGCGATACAGGTGCGGTTTCCCGGCACCAGGTAGCTGATATTGATAGTATTTATTTTCCTGCAACCACGCCTGAATTTCTGGGCTATCTTCGCGACCAAAGATCAATGCGTGTTCCGGACAGGCGCTGACGCAAATGGGCGGAAAGCCTTTTGCCAGTCGGGACTCAGCGCAGAAATCACATTTATCTGCCACTTTAGTGACAGGGTTAAGGTAGCGAACCTGGTAAGGACAAGCGCCAATGCAATAACTGCAGCCGATGCACTGCGATTTTTCTACCCGCACGATCCCCTGCTCATCACGCCACGACGCCCCTGTCGGGCAAACGTCGATGCAAGGAGCATCTTCACAGTGCTGGCATGACTGGCGAAAAAAGTGATACTGCGTTTCGTTGTCGTTATCGGTGACTGGAATGTGTGCTATCGATAAACGGCTTCCCTGAGCGGGGACGTGGTTAGTTTTACGGCATGCGCGGGCGCAAATATTACAGCCATTGCACCGTGACTCGTCATGAATCATGGCATACCGAACTTTCTTTTCTTGCATCGTGTTCGCTAACAGAGAAGACGCAGAACCAGTAAAAAAGATTACTGTTCCCATCCCCAGAACAAATTTGCGTCGAGTGAAGGACATCTGATTATCCCCTAATGCAGTGGCTGCTACTGTCCACCCTATCCATGACATCTCCCTGAAATTTCAGGGGTTCTGAAACTGCTCTACCTCGAACCATTCGCATAAGCCATACGCCTTGCCATAGGTCATAAATCGCTCGCTAAACAAGTACAACACCGCCGTCGATGACTCCACCTGCCGTATATCAGCATATTCAGGTGCAATATCCATCGCGGCGATCGCGGCTTCGATCTGCGCTTCCTGGAAGTAATATGGCGCTTGCATCAGCATGGCGACTTTGTAAGGACGAGGATACGTCTGGCACTCAAAACGAACGGCGTGTGCAATGGCGCGACAAATGTCCTGCTCCACAACTTGCAAAGACATCGCCGCGTAGTTTTCACTCATGGCCTGCGTTGAGTAATAGTAATCATCCTGGCTTCCCGTCATACACGCGATATCCGCGTGGTCTCCGTTCTGCTTAATGTTTTCCAGCAAAACTGACAGTTCCTCTTCTGCAACCGAATAGGGCGGCGAGAGAAACACGGCGCGCGCCACCAGCTGCCCAGCCGCAGAATGCTGACGAATGAACTCTGCCAGGATTTCAGCAGGTTCTGGTTCGGTTACCGTATCAACGGGGTGACGCATCCCCTGCAACCATTGCCGCTTCGCCTCATCAACTTCGCTGACTTTCGCTAACGGCAATTCATCCTGATGGTTCATCTCACCCATTCCTTACGCAGGCAGTAGATTGTGTGCTGCCAGATCGGCGGCAATATCTTCCAGCCCCAGACGCTGCAATGTTTTGCGGGTCGGACAACCAAGCTGTGGGTCCCAGCCCATTTCTTTGTAGAACATCGTGAGCGAAGCATGCATATCGTCACGGTCCATTTTGTCTGTACCTTCAGTAAAGACCGGGATCTGCGGATCCTTGTCGAATACCCAGGAACAGATAAGATCGTGTTCATTACGCATATCTTTAGTTTGCATCAGTTTTACCGTGTAGGCGCGATGCAACGTAAAGATACGCTCTGCAGCTAAATCTAATTTTTCCTGAGTCATATCTTCGCCAGTGATCGCTTTGAAGAATTTGGCTTCAAGCGCCAGATCGCCCCGATAATTACGGCTTTTCAGCGGCGAAACGGTCATTGGCCAGACCCAGTTGCACAGGGTGACGGCGTTATGCAAACAGACCCGCAACAGCGACCACTTAGCATATTTAATTTTTGCGTCATTGATTGGCGTGTAGTTTTTGGTTTCATCGTAAGCATCTTCAGAACCAAAAAGTTCTTTCGCCACTTCACGTTGCAGTTTCAATGGCAAGCCGGAACCAATAAAATTGATATGGGTATGCGTCATGCAGTCACGGTTGAACATACAGTTAACAATGGAACCGACTTGCGCTGACGCTTCATTGGCATGGTGAACCGGATAGCCAAACGGCGACCAGAGTTTATTTTTCGCGTAGCCCCAGTACTCTTCACCCAAATTCCAGCGTTCTGCGATGGCATATGAACCATCAGCCAGGTGACTCAACTCACCCACGCGATGCGCCAGACGGTAGTAAAAATCTTTAATAAAGTTAACGTCACCCGCTTCCAGTTGATCCCAGCGAATTTCCGCATACTCTTCAGCAGGCAGAACACGCTTGAACACACCTTTGCTGTAACAATAAGTAAAGTCGCGATGCAACTGCCCGTAGTTACACCATAGGCCGTAGTCATCGAACAAATTCAGACCAACCAGGTTACCAATCACACGACCATCGTCTTTATCTTCAAAATCTTTCGGCCCGTTCGGGAAGATGGTGGTATGGACAAAGTTTGCTACACAAGTGTTACCACCTGTGCTGGGCACGCCAAACTCTTTCACCCGAGGAATATTCATTTGGGTCATACAACGGATCGGGCAAGAGTGGCAGCCACTCATTTTTACTGTGTATTTCTCTGCCGCCGGACCTAAGTCAAAAACGGATTTATAGGTACGAAAGCCGACCGTGTTCTGATTGCCTGGCGGAATTTCCCCCGTTTCAATCGGACCACCTTCAGCCGCGCCCCAAAACAGCCCTTTACGTGCTGTCCAACGTGACTTGGGATCTGAATACTCTGCCCACGATTGCGGCGTACTTGGCACGACATGGTTGTTATTCGCACCGATAAGTTCAGTCATCATGTAATCGTTGAGACGCTTCATCTCCTGACGATCGGCAATGTTGACCCCTTTCGTCCCTTCAACCGCAATCGCTTTCAGGTTTTTCGAACCCATTATTGCGCCAGTTCCCGCACCGCCGCTGTGGTTACGGCTATTCAACATGCCAGAGAGAGGAACAAGGTTTTCCCCAGCCTGACCAATAGCCGCCACACAGGTTTCAGGGCTGGTCAATCGACAAATCTCTTCCGTCGTTGCGCGCGTCCCTTTTCCCCATAATAAATCGGCTTTTTCCAGGCTAACTTTGTCATCTTTAATATTCAGCCATACCGGTGATTTCGCTTTCCCTTCGATAATAATGACGTCGTATCCAGCGAATTTCATTTGCGCTGCAAAAAAGCCCCCCATATGGGCATCGACGACTAAATTTCCTTTGGTAAAAGTAGAAAGTGAGGTGATATTTACGCGAGAACTACAGGGGGCACCAGATCCAGTTAATGGGCCGGTAGCAAAGACTAATTTATTCGCTTCATCGAAAGGTTTCGTGCCTGGCGGTACTTCGTCATACATAATTTTGTAGCCGAAGCCCATGCCACCGACAAAACTTTTAAACTTACTGGAATCTTCGAGGGTAATATTTCCTGTCGTGAGATTGACTCTTAATATATTACCTGTCCAACCGTTAGCCATGATTTTTTCCTTTGCAAGATTCACACAGTAATATCTTTCCACTCGATAATTTTTAACGCCCCTGTTGGGCAGGCGTTTGCGCATTCACCGCATAACACACATTTCGAGGATTTTTTACTTTCGGTATTTACGGTGGCCATCATCCACGGGCATGCCGTAGTACAGGCGCTACAGCCAATACAACGTTTATGATCGACGGTAATACAGCCTTCTTTCTGCTGCCAGGTAATCGCACCAATCGGGCAGACGTTCATGCATTGCGGCTCTTTGCATTGACGGCAGGTATCCGCGGTATAGTTGAGATCGCCATACAGGCCACCGCCAGAGCCAACCCCGTTGTCGCCAAAGAAATAATTGCGATGGATTTTGATACGGGAGAAGAATGTCCCTACTGAGCCATCGTTCAAGTTGGTACAAGAGATTTCACAGCGGTGGCAACCCGTGCATCGCGCACGTTGGGTCACCAGCACCCCTTTGGGTGTATTTATCAACCCTACTGTGCCGCTATCAATATCTTCCTGTTTGCAACCCAAAAGTGACAGTAAAGCAGGGGCAATTGTTAAACCAGCAAGGCCTTTTCCTGATATACGCAAGAATTCTAATCGCGTTAAGCCAATATTTAATAGTGGACGATCAACCGGGGTCATTTATTTCGCATCCTCTTCGCAAACACAGTGCTGACAATTCAGCAGCCTGATATTAGGCACTCAACTAATACGCTGCTGACGCTGTCCTCAACACCAGATATTTTCCCTAACCCGATAGTGTATGAGAAAAGATTTAACGCTGATAAACTAATCCTTTATGGTTAGGAGAAAAAATAATGTGATTATTCTGGGCTCTTAACATTGATCGTTATCAATTAAAATCACAAAGCAAGAAATTATAAGTGAACTGATATTTATTATCATTTGAAATAAATTTAACTTAACCGACAATTATTTGTGAAGTTCATCGCAGAAAATAAAAATAACTTTATCGCTATAAATTAAAATATACACCGAAATTCGTATAATTTCAGCAGTTGTTATTTAGAATGATTAACTGGACCGCAACTGAACTAACAATATCAGGATGAAGCTTACCGCCTCATCCTGAATGGTCATTTTACCAGTGCGTTAATGACTGTTTCCATCGCCTGCTTTTCCAGCTCACTGCGCTGAATGCGTTTATTGGCTAATGCTGTACGTAATACGCCTGCGATAACAATATGCTTTGGTTCCTGCCCCAGATCGCGCATTTCCAGCACAACTTTACCGACAACTCTGCACATTTCTCGGTACAGTTCATCCTCTTTTGTCCGGTTTCCCATTCTTTATACCTATTTATCATGCCAACTATCAGCATATATCAATCTAACCAATTAAACAAAAATCAAACAAAATCAGACAAATAACGTGATAAATTATTTTAACTGTAGCAATTGAGCGATGATGTATTTATACACCGGATGAACTTTCACTTATCCTCACACTGACAACCCCGGCACCAGACGTTGCGCAAACAGTGAAGTTTTTGCGTAACCTTTTCCCTGGAACGTTAAATCTTTGATAACAATTTATTGTCTAACAAGTTGTATATTTTTTGAAACGCTGTTTTTGTTTTCCTTTTGGATTAATTTCAGCGTATAATGCGCGCCAATTGACTCTTGAATGGTTTCAGCACTTTGGACTGTAGAACTCAACGACTCAAAAACAGGCACTCACGTTGGGCTGAGACACAAGCACACATTCCTCTGCACGCTTTTTCGATGTCACCTATCCTTAGAGCGAGGCACCACCACTTTCGTAATACCGGATTCGCTTTCCGGCAGTGCGCCCAGAAAGCAAGTTTCTCCCATCCTTCTCAACTTAAAGACTAAGACTGTCATGAAAAAGACCAAAATTGTTTGCACCATCGGACCGAAAACCGAATCTGAAGAGATGTTAGCTAAAATGCTGGACGCTGGCATGAACGTTATGCGTCTGAACTTCTCTCATGGTGACTATGCAGAACACGGTCAGCGCATTCAGAATCTGCGCAACGTGATGAGCAAAACTGGTAAAACCGCCGCTATCCTGCTTGATACCAAAGGTCCGGAAATCCGCACCATGAAACTGGAAGGCGGTAACGACGTTTCTCTGAAAGCGGGTCAGACCTTTACTTTCACTACTGATAAATCTGTTATCGGCAACAGCGAAATGGTTGCGGTAACGTATGAAGGTTTCACTACTGACCTGTCTGTTGGCAACACCGTACTGGTTGACGACGGTCTGATCGGTATGGAAGTTACCGCTATTGAAGGTAACAAAGTTATCTGTAAAGTGCTGAACAACGGCGACCTGGGCGAAAACAAAGGTGTGAACCTGCCTGGCGTTTCCATTGCCCTGCCAGCACTGGCTGAAAAAGACAAACAGGACCTGATCTTTGGTTGCGAACAAGGCGTAGACTTTGTTGCTGCTTCCTTTATTCGTAAGCGTTCTGACGTTATCGAAATCCGTGAGCACCTGAAAGCGCACGGCGGCGAAAACATCCACATCATCTCCAAAATCGAAAACCAGGAAGGCCTCAACAACTTCGACGAAATCCTCGAAGCCTCTGACGGCATCATGGTTGCGCGTGGCGACCTGGGTGTAGAAATCCCGGTAGAAGAAGTTATCTTCGCCCAGAAGATGATGATCGAAAAATGTATCCGTGCACGTAAAGTTGTTATCACTGCGACCCAGATGCTGGATTCCATGATCAAAAACCCACGCCCGACTCGCGCAGAAGCCGGTGACGTTGCAAACGCCATCCTCGACGGTACTGACGCAGTGATGCTGTCTGGTGAATCCGCAAAAGGTAAATACCCGCTGGAAGCGGTTTCTATCATGGCGACCATCTGCGAACGTACAGACCGCGTGATGAACAGCCGTCTCGAGTTCAACAATGACAACCGTAAACTGCGTATTACCGAAGCGGTATGCCGTGGTGCCGTTGAAACTGCTGAAAAACTGGATGCTCCACTGATCGTGGTTGCTACTCAGGGCGGTAAATCTGCTCGCGCAGTACGTAAATACTTCCCGGATGCCACCATCCTGGCACTGACCACCAACGAAAAAACAGCTCACCAGTTAGTACTGAGCAAAGGCGTTGTGCCGCAGCTGGTTAAAGAGATCACTTCTACTGATGACTTCTACCGTCTGGGTAAAGAACTGGCTCTGCAGAGCGGTCTGGCACACAAAGGTGATGTCGTAGTTATGGTTTCTGGTGCACTGGTACCGAGCGGCACTACTAACACCGCATCTGTTCACGTCCTGTAATATTGCTTTTGTGAATTAATTTGTATATCGAAGCGCCCTGATGGGCGCTTTTTTTATTTAATCGATAACCAGAAGCAATAAAAAATCAAATCGGATTTCACTATATAATCTCACTTTATCTAAGATGAATCCGATGGAAGCATCCTGTTTTCTCTCAATTTTTTTATCTAAAACCCAGCGTTCGATGCTTCTTTGAGCGAACGATCAAAAATAAGTGCCTTCCCATCAAAAAAATATTCTCAACATAAAAAACTTTGTGTAATACTTGTAACGCTACATGGAGATTAACTCAATCTAGAGGGTATTAATAATGAAAGCTACTAAACTGGTACTGGGCGCGGTAATCCTGGGTTCTACTCTGCTGGCAGGTTGCTCCAGCAACGCTAAAATCGATCAGCTGTCTTCTGACGTTCAGACTCTGAACGCTAAAGTTGACCAGCTGAGCAACGACGTGAACGCAATGCGTTCCGACGTTCAGGCTGCTAAAGATGACGCAGCTCGTGCTAACCAGCGTCTGGACAACATGGCTACTAAATACCGCAAGTAATAGTACCTGTGAAGTGAAAAATGGCGCACATTGTGCGCCATTTTTTTGCCTGCTATTTACCGCTACTGCGTCGCGCGTAACACATTCCCTTGCTCTGGTTCCCCATTCTGCGCTGACTCTACTGAAGGCGCATTGCTGGCTGCGGGAGTTGCTCCACTGCTCACCGCAACCGGATACCCTGCCCGACGATACAACGCTTTATCGACTAACTTCTGATCTACAGCCTTATTGTCTTTAAATTGCGTAAAGCCTGCTGGCAGCGTGTACGGCATTGTCTGAACGTTCTGCTGTTCTTCTGCCGATAGTGGTCGATGTACTTCAACATAACGCATCCCGTTAGGTTCCACGGAATATTTCACCGGTTCGTTGATCACTTTCACCGGTGTTCCCGTCCGCACGCTGGAGAATAAAGCTTTAATATCCGGTGCATTCATGCGAATACAGCCCGAACTGACGCGCAAACCGACGCTGTCCGGCGCACTGGTGCCATGAATGAGGTATTCGCCATTACCATGCGCGAGGCGCAGTGCGTAACGTCCTAGTGGGTTATTGGGCCCGGCAGGAACGACTGGTGGTAATTTAATGCCACGCTCCAGCGAACGTTGACGAATGCCCGCCGTAGGCGTCCAGGTTGGGTTAGGGATTTTCTGCCCCACACGCGTTTCCATCACCGGCGTTTCCAGCCCCTGCAAACCAATACCTATCGGATAAACCTGCACGATATTTTCTCCCGGCGGATAATAATAAAGGCGCAGCTCTGCAAGGTTTACAATAATCCCCTGACGCGGCGCATCAGGTAATAATAGTTGTGAAGGAATAGTTATCGTCGTACCGGGTTTTGGCACCGGGGCGATAGTGTTATTGGCTTCAAGGATCAACATTGCCGCAGTATCAAAACGTCGGGCGATGGCCTGAAGGTTTTTATCCCCTTCTTGCACCGTATACGTTTGATTTTGCCCAACCAGTCGACTGCCGGTTGGTGGTAGCGGATAATCAACCGCCCAGGCAGCCTGGATGGCGCTAAAAGCGCCGATAAGCGTGAGTGTAAGCAAAGACGCGCGTTTCATTGTAAACCTCCTGTATTTGCCGGAGACTCACGCTGAAACGTCGGATGGCGCTTATGTTCACCTGAAACCAAAACACTCCTGTGCAGGCCAGTGTAAACATTGACCACCCGGCAATGTGAGCCAACCGGATGAAAGCTGTCCCTTTAGTTTAGCTAAGTGCAGCGGCTTTGGCGCGAATTGCGCGAATCATCGCTTCCAGACCTTGTGAGCGTGATGGGGTGAGATGTTGGGTGAGCGCCATTTTTTCAAACCACGGGCGCACATCGAAATTGACAATATCCTGCGGCGTCATTTGATCGTAAAGAATAAAGACGACCGCAATAAGCCCTTTCACAATCGCCGCATCGCTGTCGCCCTGTAATTCAATAATTCCCTGGGCATTCTGACGCATCACAATCCACACCTGACTTTGGCAACCCTGAATGCTATTTTGTGGGCTTCGGTCTTCGTCGCGTAATTCTGGCAGACGCTGGCCCAGCTCAATAATGTAGAGATATTTCTCTTCCCAGTTGGCGCAGCGTAAAAAATTACGCAGCAATTTTTCTTTATCCGGCAATAAAGCCATAGTGCCTCCCTGTTATCCCAGCAGACGGTGAATACGTTGCAGGCCGGTCACCAGACGATCCACTTCTTCATGGGTGTTATACATGGCCAGCGATGCCCGACACATCGCAGGGACGTTGTAATAGGCCATTAATGGCATTGCGCAGTGATGTCCGGTACGCACAGCAATGCCGTAATTATCGAGAAAACTGCCAACATCATAGGCGTGGTGTTTACCGAGATTAAAAGCAATAACGCCAAGCCTGTTTTGTGGGCCATAGAGAGTGAGATCCGGTACAGATTCCAACTGTGATAACGCGTAATGCATCAGATTCTGTTCATACTCGGCTATGTTATTAAGCCCCAGCGCCGAAACATACTCCAGCGCCGCGCCAAGACCAATGATGCCTCCGGTATTGGGTGTACCGGCTTCAAACCGCCATGGTGCTTTGGTCCAGGTAGTGCCTTCACTCAGGCTGACGGTGGCGATCATAGAACCGCCCCCTTCCCACGGCGGCATCTCCTGCAACAAGGCTTCTTTGACATAAAGAATGCCAATTCCGGTAGGGCCATACAGTTTATGCCCGGAGAACACGTAAAAATCGCAATCCAGCGCCTGAACATCCACCGGATGATGCATCACCGCCTGAGCGCCATCCACCAGCACTTTTGCGCCATGTTGATGCGCAAGTGTGATCATCTCCGCCAGCGGATTTTCTGTCCCAAGCACGTTGGAGACATGAGTAATTGCCAGCAGACGAGTTTTCTCATCAAACAGCGTAGGCAGCGTCTCCAGTTGCAGAGTACCGTCGGGGTTGAGCGGGATCACACGCAGCTCTGCGCCAACGCGTGCGCAAAGCATCTGCCAGGGGACAATGTTAGCGTGGTGCTCCATCTGACTGATGATGATGTTATCGCCCGCCCGCACATTGCTGTTACCCCAGCTATTGGCGACCAGATTGATCCCTTCCGTCGTGCCGCGGACGAACACCAGCTCTTCCGCCGAACGGGCATTAATAAACAGCGATGCCCGCTTGCGCACGTTCTCCATTTTCTCGGTCGCCTGGGCGCTTAAGGTATGAATACCGCGATGCACCGCCGCGTAGCCATGACGATAAAACTCGGCCTCGGCGTCAATCACCTGGCTCGGTTTCTGTGCACTGGCGGCGCTGTCGAGATAAGCCAGCGGCAAACCGTTTACCTCACGAGAAAGCACCGGAAAGTCGGCCCGCACTTTGTCGACGGAAAAAGTCATCTTGCACCTCCTGGCAGTCGTTGACCGATTCGGGCCAGCACCTGCTGTTTAAGCCCCTCATCACGCAGTGCTTCCGTCAGTTCAGCAGCAAAGGCGTAAATGATCATCTGCTGGGCATCTTGCTGATTGATCCCGCGCGAGCGCAGATAAAACATCTGTTCGTCATCAATACGCCCCACCGTCGCGCCGTGGCTGCATTTCACATCATCTGCATAGATTTCCAGCTGCGGTTTCGTATCCACTTCCGCCAGTTTGCCCATCAGCAGATTATTGTTGGTCATCTGACCATCCGTTTTGATGGCGTGCTGCGCGACGTTGATCAAACCGTTAAATACCGCGCGGCCTTTGTCGCTGACGATAGTTTTGTGCAACTGTCGGCTGTTACAAAAACCTTTATTGTGTTCCAACCAGGTACGAGTATCACACACCTCGTTTTTCACCGGCATCGCCAGGCTATTGATCCGCAGCGTGCTGTTTTCGCCATTGAGTTGCGTACTGGTGTTGTGTCGTAATACTGCGCCACCCAGCAGGAAACTGTGGCTAAATGCGGTGGCATCGTCAGCCAGCAACAAATCGTTATGAGCAAAGTGGTGACTGAGCGGGTTTTCAAACGCCAGCTTGATATGCTGCAAATGGGCGTTCGCTGCGACGTTGATAGTGAACCGTGCGCCGGTGAAGTGACGAGCATCATTAAGGCTGACAAAATGTTCGATCACCGTTGCTTCGGCACCTTCCGCCAGATCCAGATGATGCCGGTAATGGGCAGTATTCACCTCTTCACCTGCCACGCCCTGGGTGATATGCATTAACAGCAATGGCTTTGCCGGCCGTTGACCGCGCTTCACGGCGATATGCGTCACGCTTTGTGCCAGGCTTTCCGTCAAATGCAGAAACACTTCCGCCTGAATAGCATCGGGTAACCCCTGACGGTCGTCGTTAATGCTCACTTCATATCCGCTGCCTTCAGTTGCATCGCTCAGTGCGGGCACGTAACGTCCATCGACAAACACCAGCCGCACGGCGTCTAATGTTAACGCTAAGGCATCACGCTGCTGTGGGGATATCTCCCCCGCAATGCTGACAAACTGGCTATTGGTCAGCCCGTCCAGCGGCGTATATTTCCAGTTTTCATGTTTACGTGTCGGCAGTCCGGTACGCAGCAATTGTTGTAAATGCTGCTGTGCTTGCGGGGAGCGTTTCGCCCCTTCAGCTTCAAACAAATGATGCCACTGTTGCAGTGCGTTACTGCTGTTCGGTAAGCCAGCCATAACCCTGCTCCTCCAGTTGTTTGACCAACGTGAAATCGCCGGATTTCACAATTCGTCCCTGATACAGCACATGGACGTAATCAGGCTTGATGTAGTCGAGAATGCGTTGGTAGTGCGTAACAATGATGAATGAACGCTTGCCGTCACGCAGCGAGTTCACGCCATCGGCAACCACTTTTAATGCGTCAATATCCAGCCCGGAGTCTGACTCATCAAGAATGCATAACTCCGGTTCCAGCACCGCCATTTGCAAAATATCGTTGCGCTTTTTCTCGCCGCCGGAAAAACCAACGTTTACCGAACGGGTTAATAAATCTTCCGGCATCTTCAGGAGAGCGATTTTCTCTTCCATCAAATCCTGAAAATCAAAGCGGTCGAGCGTTTCCTGGCCGCGATAGCTGCGCACCGCATTAAGTGCCGTTTGCAGGAAAAACTGGTTACTGACGCCGGGAATTTCCACCGGATACTGGAAGGCCATAAAGATGCCTTCACCTGCACGATCTTCCGGCGACAGCGCAAGCAAATCTTTGCCTTTAAACTCAACCGTGCCGCTCGTCACTTCATAATCTTCTCGCCCGGCAAGCGTTGCCGATAAGGTACTTTTGCCCGAACCATTGGGCCCCATAATGGCGTGAACTTCGCCGGGACGAACGTCGAGGCTTAATCCACGCAGGATAGCTTTATCTTCCACGCTGACGTGTAAATCTTTAATACTTAACATGTTTATTCCTTATCCGACGCTGTGTTCAAGACTGATGGCGAGGAGTTTTTGTGCTTCAACGGCAAATTCCAGCGGCAGTTCCGAGAACACGTCTTTGCAAAAACCGTTAACAATCATCGAGATGGCATCTTCTTCGCTGATCCCGCGTTGCAGGCAGTAAAACAGTTGATCTTCACCAATACGTGATGTCGTTGCCTCGTGCTCCAGCTGAGCGCTGTTATTGCGACATTCGACATACGGGAAGGTATGCGCCCCACAATTAGCGCCAATCAGCATTGAATCGCACTGAGTGAAATTGCGCGCATTGGTTGCCGTCGGCATGATTTTCACTAAGCCGCGATAACTGTTCTGACTATGTCCGGCAGAGATCCCTTTCGAGATAATGGTCGATTTGGTGTTTTTACCGATGTGGATCATCTTGGTGCCGGTATCCGCTTGCTGATGACCGCTGGTCAGCGCCACTGAGTAAAACTCACCAATGGAGTTATCGCCGCGCAAAATGCAGCTGGGATATTTCCACGTAATCGCTGACCCGGTTTCTGATTGCGTCCATGACATTTTGCTGTTTTCGCCTTCGCACAAAGCACGCTTGGTGACGAAGTTGAGAATACCGCCGGTGTTGTTATCGCCAGGGAACCAGTTTTGTACCGTGGAATATTTCACCTCGGCGTTTTTATGGATGATGACTTCCACCACCGCCGCGTGTAACTGATAGCTGTCACGCACCGGAGCGGAACAGCCTTCAATGTAGCTGACATAGCTGTCTTCGTCGGCCACCAGAATGGTGCGCTCAAACTGCCCGGTTTTTTCCGCGTTAATGCGAAAATAGGTGGAAAGTTCCATCGGGCAACGCACGCCTTTAGGCACATAAATAAACGTACCGTCAGAGGCTACCGCCGCATTAAGTGCGGCAAAGAAGTTGTCATTCCCCGGCACCACGGTGCCGAGATATTTACGCACCAGTTCCGGGTGATCGTGGATCGCCTCGCCAAAGGAACAAAAAATAATTCCCTGCTCCGCCAGTTTTTCGCGATAAGTAGTGGCAACCGAAACAGAGTCGAAAATGGCATCCACTGCCACCTCTTTGCCTTCCCGCACGGGAACGCCCAACTGCTCAAACGCCGCCTCCACCTCTTTACTTAAAAAGGCGTTCGCGCCAGTTTGCTGCACCGCGCCGGGTTCAGACGCGCAGTTGTCGTCACAATTACCGCACGATGGTGCCGAGTAGTAGCTGTAATCCTGATAATTCAGCTTGTCGTAGTGCGCTTTCAACCAGTGCGGTTCTTCCATCTCCAGCCATGCGTGATAGGCGTTGAGACGAAACTCCAGCATCCACTCCGGCTCATTACGCTTCGCCGAAATTGCGCGCACCACCTCTTCGTTTATCCCCTTTGCCAGCTCATCGGTGGCTAACTGGGTGAAGAATCCTTCTTTATAATTCAGCGGGCCGCCGGTCCAGGTTTTGACATCGTCAGTTGCTTCAGTATTACGAGACATAGTACCGCCTATACCCCAAAGCTTTCGCCACAGCCACATTCATTCTGGGCTTTAGGGTTGTGAAATTTGAATATCTGATTAAGTCCTTCACGAACGAAATCGACTTCCGTGCCATCAATAAACGGCATCGCTTGCAGCGGGACAAACAGCTTCGCGCCGTCGTGTTCAAACAGCAGATCGTCTTTGTCCGGCTCGCTAACACTGTCGAGCACATAGCCAAAGCCCGCGCAGCCCGTTTGCTTCACGCCTAAGCGCACGCCGACCATAC
The DNA here is from genome assembly GCF_046486405.1 of Escherichia sp. WS338. NCBI lineage: Bacteria > Pseudomonadati > Pseudomonadota > Gammaproteobacteria > Enterobacterales > Enterobacteriaceae > Escherichia > Escherichia sp. WS338. The sequence continues at coordinate 126,841 of NZ_JBJQLL010000005.1, forward strand.
CCGGCTGCTTTGCCACCAGCTCGCGGATGTGGACAGCGGCTGCGGGTGTCAGCGTTAAGCCCTGCCAGGCGAAATCCTGTGGATTAAAGGTTCCTGAATGCATGTCCATCGATTTACCTCACTTCATCGCTTTCAGCGTAAAACAGCATGTTAGTGATAATGATTATCAGTTCAACCCAGCAAACGCAGGGGCTTTACCGTAAAACATGCTTTTTTCCTGCTTTTAATAAGCATAGACCCTGATGTGTGGGTTAACAGGCACGCTAAGAATTAGGTATCTCATTGTTAGATAATGATTATTATCTAAGGAGCATTAAGGCTGTGATGAAAAAGAAAAAGTTGTATTGAAAATGACTATTTAAGAGATAGGTAAAAAAGTGCAGCGTTCAGAAATAAGAAAACCCTTAAGTCTGTGCGACACAGCCTTAAGGGTTTCTACCCCATCCGGCGCTTATCTCCGGCACTCTCAGTGGCTTAGCTCTTGAAGGGGCGATAAGAATAATCTCATAAAGCTAACCCGCCGTTTTAACACAAACTGCGATTAGTATTATTTTTGAACAATATCAGGCGGATAGATAAGCAGTATTAAGAAGGTCATCGAACCTGGACGGAGGTTAATCCAGGTCGATTTGGCAAAATTGCGGCATTAAGTCAGGATCAATGCACGCCCAGACGCCAGGCAAAGTAGATTTCTTCTTTTAATTCAGCAGAAGAGAGAGTAAGCAGGTCAGCAAATTCAAGTTCTAGTTGTTTCAGACGTTTGAGATATTGGGCAGGTGAAAGATTGCTCTGGTCACGGCGTAAAAATTCAATGGCCAGCTGGGTGGGATCAAGTTGAGTAGACATAGCATCCTCGCTTTTAGACAAGACCTGCACAGTATACCACCGTTTACTGTGCAGATAATGACCAAAAGCAATATGCGTCACACTTTTCTGGTGACAACGTCACAAAATGGCGGTCGTTAATCGTGACGAACAGCACAAACGCCCTTTCTCATCGAAGATTTCAATCTGCCAGACCTGGTGACGCGAACCGAGATGCAACGGTTTGCATACGCCGCGCACCCGCCCTTCTCGTGCCGAGCGGACGTGGTTAGCATTGATTTCCAGACCAACCACCTTTTGCTCACCTTCGGTACATAAATAACCGGCAACGGAACCGATACTTTCGGCCAGTACCACGGATGCCCCTCCATGCAGCAACCCGAAAGGCTGCTTTGTCCGCGAGTCTACTGGCATTGTCGCTTCAAGGGTGTCATCACCAATATGTTCAAAGCGAATATCCAGCAACCCCACCATGTTTCCTTCACCCATGGCATTCAGTGCTTCCAGGGTGATTTTTCGTTTCCATATCATTTAATAATCTCCAGTAAAGCCTGCACAGGATGGCGTACCCCCGTGCCTTCGACCCGTTTTACCTGGCTACGGCAGGAATATCCGGTCGCCAGACAGCGATTACGCGGCAGTCGCTGCATCGCCTGATGCCAGGATAACTCATAGATCCCGAGCGAATTTTTATGGTTTTTCGCTTCATGTCCGTAAGTCCCTGCCATGCCGCAGCACCCCACGCTGACATTTTCCAGTTTCGCGCCAAAACGGGCAAATATCGCAGCCCATTGTGCTGGCGCGCCCGGCAAAGCGGTAACTTCGGTACAGTGACCAAAGAAATACCATGATTCACCGCTGACTGTAGCCACTGGCTGTGAGTCAAGTGCGCTTGCCAGCCATTCATTCGCCAGTAAGACGTTAAACTCGCCACGCTCCTCGCCCAGAGCCAGTTTATATTCATCGCGATAACAAAGTACCAGCGCCGGATCGACGCCCACCATTGGCATCCCCAGCTTCGCCACACGGTTGAGGAAATCCGCCGTCTTTTTCGCCGTCTTCGCAAAACGATTAAGAAAGCCTTTGATATGCTGGGCTTTGCCATTTGGCGAAAATGGCAGTAGCACAGGCTGGAAACCTAATTTTTCGACCAGACGGACAAAATCCGCCACCACTTGCGCATCGTAATAGCTGGTAAAGGGGTCTTGCACCACCAACACCGTGCGCGCTTTCTGCTCTGCATTGAGAGCTTCAAGCTGTTCCAGCGTCATATTCGCCGAGCGATGCCCCACCATTTGTTGTTGTAGCGAGGGGACTGACAGCAGTGGCAAATCAACCATGCCGATATGTTTTTCCGAGAGTTTGCGCACCAGCGGCTGGTTAATGAAGAAGTTAAAGGTTTTCGGCGCGCGTGCCATCAGCGGTGCGTAGCTCTCGACCGTAGCAACGAGGTGGTCGCGAAGCGGGCGTAAATAACGGGTGTGATAGAGCTGCAGAAAACGAGAGCGAAACTCCGGCACATCAATTTTGATGGGGCACTGGGTCGAACACGCTTTACAGGCCAGACAGCCCGACATCGCCTCTTTGACTTCGTGTGAGAAGTCATATTCGCCTTTATTCGCATGCCAGCTATTGCGCGTGCGGGCAATTAACGTCCGCAAACTGACGCCGGATTCAGGCAGTTCTTGTTCCAGTTTGAGTGGGTCAACGCCGCGATCTGCCAACAAACGCAGCCACTCACGCACCAGCGTTGCGCGTCCTTTCGGTGAATGAATCCGGTTCTGGGTAATCTTCATCGACGGGCACATCGGACTGCGGGCATCAAAGTTGAAGCATAAACCGTTACCGTTACACTCCATCGCACCGCGCCACTGCTGGCGTACCGCAATGGGGATCTGCCGGTCGAATGTACCGCGCTTCACCGCGTCCACTTTCATCATCGGTGCATCGAGACCTTCTGGCGGGCAAATCTTCCCTGGGTTGAGTCGGTTATGCGGGTCAAATGCCGCTTTCACTTTACGCAGTTCTGCAAAAAGTTCCTCACCGAAAAACGCCGGGCTGTATTCGGCACGAAAACCTTTGCCGTGTTCGCCCCACAACAAACCACCGTATTTCGCGGTAAGCGCCACTACATCATCAGAGATTTGCTTCATCAAAATCTCTTGTTGCGGATCGCACATATCCAGTGCCGGACGGACGTGCAAGACACCTGCATCGACGTGACCAAACATACCGTAGCTTAAGCCGTGGCTGTCGAGCAGCGCGCGAAATTCAGCAATATAATCGGCCAGATGTTCCGGCGGTACGCAGGTATCCTCAGCAAACGGAATTGGCTTAGCGGCACCTTTGGCATTGCCAAGCAGGCCGACAGCTTTTTTGCGCATCGCATAAATACGCTCAACACCTGCCAGCTCACTGCATACCTGCCAGCCGATCACACCTGCTTGCTGACTGGCGATAAGTTCATCCAGCCGCGCACAGAGTGCATTTACTCGCTCATCAATCAGCGTCTCATCATCACCAGCAAATTCCACAATGTTCAGCCCGAGCATCTCTTTGTCTGGCACATCGGTAATCAACTCGCTGACGGAATGCCAGACAATATCTTCCCGCGCCAGATTCAGCACTTTTGAGTCCACCGTCTCTACCGAAAGCGCCCGCGCCTCAACCATAAACGGCGCGTTACGCAGTGCGGAGTCAAAAGAGTCATATTTGACGTTCACCAGACGGCGCACTTTAGGCAAGCGCGTAATATCCAGTCGCGCTTCGGTAATAAAGGCCAGCGTCCCTTCTGAACCCGTCAGAATGCGCGTCAGGTCGAACTCGGTCATCTCATCGTTAAAGACATGACGCAGATCGTAACCGGTAAGAAAGCGGTTAAGCTTGGGGAAGTTGTCGATGATTAACTGGCGTTGCTGACGGCAACGTTGATAAACCGTGTTATAAATTCGCCCGATTGTGGTATTGGATTTACCCAGCGTTTCCGCCAGTTCGACGGGTAAAGGTTGCGTATCGAGAATATCGCCCCCCAACAACACCGCGCGTACGCCAAGTACGTGATCTGACGTTTTGCCATAGACCAGCGATCCCTGACCGGATGCATCGGTATTGATCATCCCACCGAGCGTTGCCCGGTTGCTGGTCGAAAGTTCCGGCGCAAAAAAGTAGCCGAACGGTTTCAGGTACTGATTGAGTTGATCTTTTATCACCCCGGCCTCAACGCGCACCCAGCCCTCTTCAGGGTTAATTTCGATGATGCGGTTCATATGGCGGGACATATCAACAATAATCCCCTGGTTGAGCGCCTGACCGTTAGTGCCGGTGCCGCCGCCGCGGGGGGTAAAGATCAGCGATGAATAGCGTTCCTGCGCGGCAAGACGGGCTATAAGCGCCACATCTGCGGTTGAACGCGGAAATACCACCGCATCGGGGAGAAGTTGGTAAATACTGTTGTCGGTCGACATTGTCAGACGATCGGCATAACTTGTCGCCGTATCGCCGGTAAAACCTTGTTGCTCCAGCTCTTGCAAAAAATTAAGCACCAGTTGAACGACGCCGGGTGCCTGGGAAATCTGTGGAATCATTATATTGACCCTTTCCTGCGGTCTGTGATGTAGGTCGATACACTGTTCTTTCAGGCGGCTGCAATAGCGCACTGAAAGGTGATGTTTGTTTACTCTATGGATTTCGTGTTGCAGGAAGGCGGCAAGCGAGTGAACTCCAGGAGCTTACAACAGTAAGTAACTGGGGTGAACGAACGTAGCCGCAGCATATGCAACTTGAAATACGACGAGTAAATCGTTTGCGTGTTGCCTGAGTTGTTGTACCACATTTTTTTCTAACACGCCCATCAGAATTAAGGGCAGAATCGGCCTGTTAAAAACCGCTGAAATTGCTCATCATTATGCAGGTGAGTTTCGCGTGTTCACGTCGCGTCGACGATTTGACGCACAAAAAAGGTGAAAAGTAGTTATGGTAAATGTTCGTCAGCCCAGGGATGTCGCACAAATTCTGCTTTCGGTGCTGTTTTTAGCCATCATGATTGTGGCATGTCTGTGGATTGTACAACCCTTTATTCTCGGCTTTGCATGGGCCGGTACAGTGGTTATCGCCACCTGGCCGGTATTGTTACGTTTGCAAAAGATCATGTTTGGTCGCCGCTCTCTCGCCGTTCTGGTGATGACGCTGTTATTAGTGATGGTGTTTATCATCCCTATTGCTTTGCTGGTTAACAGTATCGTCGACGGCAGCGGCCCGCTAATTAAAGCCATTTCCAGTGGTGACATGACGTTACCCGATCTGGCGTGGCTTAATACCATTCCGGTGATTGGCGCGAAGCTATATGCAGGCTGGCACAATTTGCTGGATATGGGGGGGACGGCGATCATGGCGAAAGTCCGTCCTTATATTGGCACCACCACCACCTGGTTCGTTGGGCAGGCGGCGCATATCGGGCGCTTTATGGTGCATTGTGCGCTGATGCTTCTCTTCAGCGCCCTGCTGTACTGGCGCGGTGAACAGGTGGCACAAGGCATTCGCCATTTTGCAACCCGTCTGGCAGGCGTTCGCGGAGATGCCGCCGTACTGCTGGCGGCACAGGCTATCCGCGCGGTGGCGCTGGGTGTGGTGGTGACGGCGTTAGTACAGGCTGTGCTTGGCGGTATCGGCCTCGCCGTATCCGGCGTACCTTATGCAACGTTGCTCACGGTGTTAATGATCCTCTCCTGCCTTGTCCAGCTTGGCCCATTGCCGGTACTGATTCCGGCGATTATCTGGCTCTACTGGACCGGCGATACCACCTGGGGAACGGTATTGTTAGTGTGGAGCGGTGTGGTTGGCACGCTGGATAACGTCATCCGCCCAATGTTAATTCGCATGGGTGCCGATTTACCGCTGATCCTGATCCTCTCTGGCGTTATTGGTGGTTTGATTGCTTTCGGGATGATCGGTCTGTTTATTGGTCCGGTTCTGTTAGCCGTTTCCTGGCGTCTGTTTGCCGCGTGGGTGGAAGAAGTCCCGCCGCCGACGGACCAACCGGAAGAAATTCTCGAAGAACTTGGCGAAATCGAGAAACCGAATAAGTAATTTCTCATCAGGCGGCTCTGCCGCCTGATTGTTAACCCCTGCTAATTGATATTTGCTTGCTCTTCCCCATATTTTCCTGCTTACCGCCATTCAGCTGGTAGTACCTGTCGCAAATTCTTTACAGTTTTTAAACTAATGAGACGAATCTGATCGACGCAAAAAGTCCGTATGCCTACTATTAGCTCACGGTTATAAATCAACATATTGATTTATAAGCATGGAAATCCCCTGAGTGAAACAACGAATTGCTGTGTGTAGTCTTTGCCCATCTCCCACGATGGGCTTTTTTTTAACATTTTTCCGCTTCGCTACCTCGCCCCTCACGCTTTCCAATAATGTTGCACAAGATACTGTGACTCTCTTCAAGCCGTCAGCAGGCTGATAATGTTATTTATATTTTATTGTTTATTTCATGCAGCCATTACACGATGAACGCTTATGAACTCCAGGCACTCCGCCATATTTTTGCCATGACTATTGATGAATGCGCGACCTGGATTGCCCAGACCGGTGACAGTGAAAGCTGGCGTCAATGGGAAAATGGCAAATACGCCATTCCTGATCGTGTAGTCGAGCAACTGTTGGCTATGCGTCAGCAAAGAAAAAAACATCTTCATGCCATCATAGAGAAAATAAATAACCGCATCGGCAACAACACCATGCGTTTTTTCCCCGACTTAACCGCGTTTCAACAAGTCTACCCTGATGGCAATTTTATTGACTGGAAGATCTATCAATCGGTAGCCGCTGAATTATATGCACACGATCTGGAGCGGCTTTGTTAATTTCTCCACAGAAAGGAATTGTCTTTGTTACAACAATAATGAACGGATACTGACACAACATCGCTACACTTTTTAAAGCACCTTTGCTAAGTAGAACCTATGAAAAATCCCTATTACCCTACCGCACTGGGGTTGTATTTTAATTACCTGGTGCATGGTATGGGCGTCATTTTGATGAGCCTGAATATGGCCTCGCTGGAGACGCTTTGGCAGACTAATGCCGCGGGCGTCTCGATAGTTATCTCATCACTGGGCATTGGTCGATTAAGTGTCTTGCTTTTTGCAGGATTATTATCCGATCGCTTTGGTCGCCGCCCTTTTATCATGCTCGGGATGTGCTGCTATATGGCCTTCTTTTTTGGCATCCTGCACACCAATAACATCATTATCGCTTATGTTTTTGGCTTTCTGGCGGGAATGGCAAACAGTTTTCTCGATGCAGGCACCTATCCCAGTTTGATGGAAGCTTTTCCACGCTCACCTGGGACAGCCAATATTTTAATTAAAGCATTTGTTTCCAGCGGACAATTTTTATTACCGCTAATAATTAGCCTGTTAGTGTGGGCTGAACTGTGGTTCGGTTGGTCCTTTATGATTGCCGCAGGCATTATGTTTATTAACGCTCTGTTTTTATGCCGTTGTACGTTCCCACCCCATCCGGGTCGTCGCTTACCTGTCATAAAGAAAACCACCAGCTCTACGGAACATCGCTGTTCAATTATCGATTTAGCCAGTTATTCCCTATATGGCTATATCTCAATGGCAACGTTTTATCTGGTTAGCCAGTGGCTGGCACAATACGGACAATTTGTTGCTGGCATGTCATACACTATGTCGATCAAACTACTCAGTATCTACACCGTGGGTTCGCTGCTTTGTGTATTTATTACCGCTCCACTCATTCGTAATACCGTTCGCCCAACAACATTACTGATGCTGTACACCTTTATCTCATTTATTGCTCTGTTTACCGTCTGCCTGCATCCCACATTTTATGTGGTGATAATATTTGCTTTTGTCATTGGTTTTACCTCTGCTGGAGGTGTTGTGCAAATTGGCCTGACATTAATGGCTGAACGTTTCCCCTACGCTAAAGGTAAAGCTACAGGGATCTATTACAGTGCGGGCAGTATTGCGACCTTTACTATTCCGTTGATTACGGCTCATCTGTCCCAAAGAAGTATTGCCGATATTATGTGGTTCGATACCGCCATCGCTGCCATCGGCTTTTTACTGGCGCTGTTTATCGGCTTACGCAGCCGCAAAGAAACGCGGCATCACTCGCTAAAGGAAAATGTCGCTCCGGGTGGGTAATGCAATATTCTTTTCAGGTCATGCAAGATCTTACGGATAAATAACTCTTTCTGCGCTAACTAAGGAAAATCGCGATCAAAAACAAACTATGACATGCAATATTCCTGGAAACATAAACTTTATGCCATGTACCCAGGGAAAATCATCTTCAGTATAGTAATTATGTAAACCGTCGGAGAACAATACGTACGGTAACGAAATTATCTTTCAGCAAGGAGCTGTGAAAATGTCTCAAAATAAGGCTTTCAGCACGCCATTTATCCTGGCTGTTCTTTGTATTTACTTCAGCTATTTCCTGCACGGCATTAGTGTTATTACGCTTGCCCAAAACATGACATCTTTGGCAGAAAAGTTTTCCACTGACAACGCGGGCATTGCCTATTTAATTTCCGGTATCGGTTTGGGGCGATTGATCAGTATTTTATTCTTCGGTGTGATCTCCGATAAGTTTGGTCGTCGGGCGGTGATATTAATGGCAGTAATAATGTATCTGCTATTCTTCTTTGGTATTCCTGCTTGCCCGAATTTAACTCTCGCCTACTGTCTGGCAGTGTGCGTAGGTATCGCTAATTCAGCGCTGGATACGGGTGGCTACCCCGCGCTCATGGAATGCTTTCCGAAAGCCACTGGTTCGGCGGTCATACTGGTTAAAGCGATGGTGTCATTCGGGCAAATGTTCTACCCAATGCTGGTGAGCTATATGTTGCTCAATAACATCTGGTACGGCTATGGGCTGATTATTCCGGGTATTCTGTTTGTACTGATCACGCTGATGCTGTTGAAAAGCAAATTCCCCAGCCAGTTGGTGGACGCCAGCGTAGCTAATGAATTACCGCAAATGAACAGCAAACCGTTAGTCTGGCTGGAAGGTGTTTCATCGGTACTGTTCGGTGTAGCCGCATTCGCGACCTTTTATGTGATTGTGGTGTGGATGCCCAAATATGCGATGGCTTTTGCTGGTATGTCAGAAGCTGAAGCATTAAAAACCATCTCTTATTACAGTATGGGCTCGTTGGTCTGTGTCTTTATTTTTGCCGCACTACTGAAAAAAATGGTCCGGCCCATCTGGGCTAATGTATTTAACTCTGCACTGGCAACAATAACAGCAGCCATTATCTACCTGTACCCTTCTCCACTGGTGTGTAATGCCGGAGCCTTTGTTATCGGTTTCTCAGCAGCTGGCGGCATTTTACAGCTCGGCGTTTCGGTCATGTCAGAGTTTTTCCCCAAAAGCAAAGCCAAAGTCACCAGTATTTATATGATGATGGGTGGACTGGCTAACTTTGTTATTCCGCTGATTACCGGTTATCTGTCGAACATCGGCCTGCAATATATCATCGCTCTCGATTTTACTTTCGCGCTGCTGGCCCTGATTACCGCAATTATTGTTTTTATCCGCTATTATCGCGTTTTCATTATTCCTGAAAATGATGTGCGGTTTGGCGAGCATAAATTTAGCACCCGGTTAAACACAATTAAGCATAGAGGTTAAAGGAGTTAATTATGGATGTTACCGCAAAATACGAATTGATTGGGTTGATGGCCTATCCCATCCGCCACAGTTTATCGCCCGAAATGCAGAATAAAGCCTTAGAAAAAGCGGGATTGCCATTTACCTATATGGCCTTTGAAGTGGATAACGATAGTTTTCCCGGAGCAATTGAAGGATTAAAAGCCCTCAAAATGCGCGGAACTGGTGTGTCGATGCCGAACAAACAACTGGCGTGTGAATATGTTGATGAATTAACGCCAGCGGCCAAACTGGTGGGTGCCATCAACACCATCGTTAATGATGATGGCTATCTGCGTGGCTATAACACCGACGGCACGGGTCATATTCGCGCCATTAAAGAGAGCGGTTTTGATATCAAAGGCAAAACGATGGTGCTATTAGGGGCCGGTGGTGCCTCAACGGCAATTGGCGCGCAGGGGGCAATTGAAGGTTTAAAAGAAATTAAACTCTTTAACCGTCGGGATGAGTTCTTCGATAAAGCCCTCGCCTTCGCGCAGCGGGTTAACGAAAACACCGATTGTGTCGTCACGGTTACCGATCTCGCCGATCAGCAAGCCTTTGCTGAAGCCCTGGCGTCCGCCGACATTTTAACCAATGGCACAAAAGTGGGCATGAAACCCCTTGAGAATGAATCATTGGTTAATGATATCAGTCTGTTACATCCGGGACTTCTGGTCACTGAATGCGTGTATAACCCGCATATGACGAAGTTATTGCAGCAGGCGCAACAAGCTGGTTGCAAAACGATTGATGGATACGGCATGTTGTTGTGGCAAGGGGCTGAACAGTTCACGTTATGGACTGGCAAAGATTTCCCTCTGGAATATGTTAAACAGGTCATGGGGTTCGGTGCCTGACAGGCTGACCGCGTGCAGAAAGGGTAAAAAATGAAAACCGTAACTGTAAAAGATCTCGTCATTGGTACGGGCGCACCTAAAATCATCGTCTCGCTGATGGCGAAAGATATCGCCAGCGTGAAATCCGAAGCTCTCGCCTATCGTGAAGCGGACTTTGATATTCTGGAATGGCGTGTGGACCACTATGCCGATCTCTCCAATGTGGAGTCTGTCATAGCGGCAGCAAAAATTCTCCGTGAAACCATGCCAGAAAAACCGCTGCTGTTTACCTTCCGCAGTGCCAAAGAAGGCGGCGAGCAGGCGATTTCCACCGAGGCTTATATTGCACTCAATCGTGCAGCCATCGACAGCGGCCTGGTTGATATGATCGATCTGGAGTTATTTACCGGCGATGATCAGGTTAAAGAAACCGTCGCCTACGCCCACGCGCATGATGTGAAAGTTGTCATGTCCAACCATGACTTCCATAAAACGCCGGAAGCCGAAGAAATCATTGCCCGTCTGCGCAAAATGCAATCCTTCGACGCCGATATTCCTAAGATTGCGCTGATGCCGCAAAGTACCAGCGATGTGCTGACGTTGCTTGCCGCGACCCTGGAGATGCAGGAGCAGTATGCCGATCGTCCAATCATCACGATGTCGATGGCAAAAACTGGCGTAATTTCTCGTCTGGCTGGTGAAGTATTTGGCTCGGCGGCAACTTTTGGTGCGGTAAAAAAAGCCTCTGCACCAGGGCAAATCTCGGTAAATGATTTGCGCACAGTATTAACTATTTTACATCAGGCATAAGCAATAATATTTCGGCGGGAATATCCTCCCCCGCCGAACTAAAAAAATATATTTAACCGTATTTAATAAAAATATTTTGTGAGTCTCTGTGCGCTAATTCTCCATCTGGCGTAGGGAAAATCACACCTGAATCAGGAATTAACAATGAAACCTGTAAAACCACCTCGCATTAATGGACGAGTGCCGGTCCTGTCGGCACAGGAAGCGGTGAATTATATTCCCGACGAAGCAACACTTTGTGTGTTAGGCGCTGGCGGCGGTATTCTGGAAGCCACCACGTTAATTACTGCTCTTGCTGATAAATATAAACAGACTCAAACACCACGTAATTTATCGATTATTAGTCCAACAGGGCTTGGCGATCGCGCCGACCGTGGTATTAGTCCGCTGGCGCAAGAAGGCCTGGTGAAATGGGCATTATGCGGTCACTGGGGACAATCGCCGCGTATTTCTGATCTCGCAGAACAAAATAAAATTATTGCTTATAACTATCCACAAGGTGTACTTACACAAACCTTACGCGCCGCCGCAGCCCACCAGCCTGGTATTATTAGTGATATTGGCATCGGAACATTTGTCGATCCACGCCAGCAAGGCGGCAAACTGAATGAAGTCACTAAAGAAGACCTGATTAAACTGGTCGAGTTTGATAACCAAGAATATCTCTATTACAAAGCGATAGCGCCAGATATCGCCTTCATTCGCGCTACCACCTGCGACAGCGAAGGCTACGCCACTTTTGAAGATGAGGTGATGTATCTCGACGCATTGGTTATTGCTCAGGCGGTGCACAATAACGGCGGTATTGTGATGATGCAGGTGCAGAAAATGGTTAAGAAAGCCACGCTGCATCCTAAATCTGTCCGTATTCCGGGTTATCTGGTGGATATTGTGGTGGTCGATCCGGATCAAACCCAACTGTATGGCGGAGCGCCGGTTAACCGCTTTATTTCTGGTGACTTCACCCTTGATGACAGCACCAAACTTAGCCTGCCCCTAAACCAACGTAAATTAGTTGCACGGCGTGCATTATTCGAAATGCGCAAAGGCGCAGTGGGGAATGTCGGCGTCGGTATTGCTGACGGCATTGGCCTGGTCGCCCGGGAAGAAGGTTGTGCTGATGACTTTATTCTGACGGTAGAAACAGGTCCGATTGGCGGTATTACTTCACAGGGGATCGCCTTTGGCGCGAACGTGAATACCCGCGCCATTCTGGATATGACGTCCCAGTTTGATTTTTATCACGGTGGTGGTCTGGATGTTTGTTATTTGAGTTTTGCTGAAGTCGACCAGCACGGTAACGTCGGCGTGCATAAATTCAATGGTAAAATCATGGGCACCGGTGGATTTATTGATATCAGTGCCACTTCGAAGAAAATCGTTTTCTGCGGCACATTAACTGCGGGCAGTTTAAAAACAGAAATTACCGACGGCAAATTAAATATCGTCCAGGAAGGACGGGTGAAGAAATTTATTCGGGAACTACCAGAAATTACTTTTAGCGGAAAAATCGCGCTCGAGCGAGGGCTGGATGTTCGTTATATCACTGAGCGCGCCGTATTCACGCTGAAAGAAGACGGCCTGCATTTAATCGAAATCGCTCCTGGCGTCGATTTACAAAAAGATATTCTCGACAAAATGGATTTCACCCCAGTGATTTCGCCAGAACTCAAACTGATGGACGAAAGATTATTTATCGATGCGGCGATGGGTTTTGTCCTGCCTGAAGCGGCTCATTAACAGGAGTATAATGATGGATTTTTCTTTAACTGAAGAACAAGAACTGCTGCTGGCCAGTATTCGCGAACTGATTACGACTAACTTTCCGGAAGAGTATTTCCGCACCTGCGATCAAAACGGGACATACCCGCGTGAATTTATGCGGGCACTGGCGGATAACGGTATTTCCATGCTTGGCGTGCCGGAAGAATTTGGTGGTATCCCTGCGGATTACGTCACCCAAATGCTGGCGCTGATGGAAGTGTCAAAATGCGGTGCCCCGGCATTTTTGATCACCAACGGTCAATGTATTCACAGTATGCGCCGTTTCGGTTCTGCAGAGCAGCTACGTAAAACGGCGGAAAGCACCCTGGAAACGGGTGATCCCGCCTATGCCCTGGCATTGACGGAACCAGGCGCAGGCTCAGATAACAACAGCGCCACCACCACTTACACGCGTAAAAACGGCAAGGTTTACATCAACGGCCAGAAAACCTTTATTACCGGTGCGAAAGAGTACCCGTATATGCTGGTGCTGGCGCGCGATCCAGAACCGAAAGATCCGAAAAAGGCCTTCACCCTGTGGTGGGTCGACTCCAGTAAGCCCGGCATTAAGATTAACCCGCTGCATAAAATCGGCTGGCATATGCTCAGCACCTGCGAAGTCTATCTCGACAACGTGGAAGTTGAAGAGAGCGACATGGTGGGCGAAGAAGGAATGGGTTTCCTCAATGTGATGTACAACTTTGAGATGGAGCGCCTGATCAACGCCGCGCGCAGCACCGGCTTTGCCGAATGCGCATTCGAAGATGCCGCCCGCTATGCCAACCAGCGTATCGCTTTTGGTAAGCCCATTGGTCATAACCAGATGATCCAGGAAAAACTGGCGCTGATGGCGATTAAGATCGACAACATGCGCAACATGGTGTTGAAAGTGGCATGGCAAGCCGATCAGCATCAGTCACTGCGCACCAGCGCGGCGCTGGCAAAACTGTACTGCGCACGTACCGCAATGGAAGTCATTGATGATGCGATTCAAATCATGGGCGGTCTGGGCTATACCGATGAGGCGCGCGTCTCCCGCTTCTGGCGTGATGTCCGTTGTGAACGTATCGGCGGCGGTACAGACGAAATTATGATTTACGTAGCAGGTCGGCAGATCCTGAAAGATTATCAGAACAAATAATCTGCAGGCGGCGCAGCTTCTTAACAAACTGCGCCGCCAGATTTATCCGGCAAGACTTACTGGTTGAGGAAATTCAGATAGGATTTCTTGTTCCGCAAAACAGTTTTTAAATTGCCTGCGGTAATCGCTGGGCGAACAGCCGACATGGCGCAAAAACAGTTTGGCAAAGTGATCGACATTTTCATAACCCACACGCCAGGAGATCTCTGCCTGTGATAATTCAGTATTAGTGAGTGACCATTTCGCTTCCGTCATACGCCGTTGAATAACATAGTTAATAGGGGAAATGCGATACTCTTTGGTAAATTCATGGCAAATATAACTGACGCTGGCACGAAACTTTTTCGATAACTGCTCTAAAGTGATTTTTTCGCGATAATTATTATTCAGATAGAAAAGAATATCTTTTATCAGAACATCTTTTTTAATATACCCCTGCTCCGAACGATAAGCATTTTTAAAGTTTTCATAGTAAAGAATTGCTAACGTATAGGCAAATGCGTCCCATAACGAAGATGTTTGGCTATTTTTACTTTGCGGCAAAATCACACTTAGCTCATTAAATAAGGTTTTAATGACTTCTTTTCCCTGCCCTGCGGCAATTACCGGGCAAGAATGCGGTTGCAGTAGCTGATTTTCCTCAGCCCCCTGAAACTGAAAGCCGTACAGCGCACAGGTACACGTCGTTGCTGGATCGTTAACGTCAGAGGCCACCGCATGCAACCTGCCACGTTCTATCACCACAATGTCATCGGCATGCGCGACATATAACGAAGAATCGATGGTAAACCTTGCTACCCCTTTCTTGACGTAAATCAACTCGGTTTCATTGTCATGAACGTGATGTCCGGACTCCCATTTTGGATCATCGCTAAATGCAAAACGTGAAAGCCGTGGCGTTTTACCGGCGACAAACAGCGTTTCGCTGGCGTTATCAAAACAGCGTTGATACATGACAACCTCCCTATTCCATGAGCAAGCAAAAACAATATATGCCGGATAAAATACGGCGTGTATTGCGGTTATACAACCGCGTTTAGCGAGAGCTAAACAAGATTATTTACACTGAATGCAAGATTGTACGGTCATGGAATAACAACATTGCCGCAAATTGCACTTTTGTTTTAGCGATCGCATTTTTTTTGCAAGATTGTTGGCAAGGAAAACAGCTTGCTCCGTCGAAAACCCCGCACCGCTATCGCACACTATTTTCAGGCCATTTTTACCTTCCATCGGAGATGGTTCCGTATGCGACTCACAGGAGAAATCATGAAAATAATAACCTGCTTTAAGCTGGTGCCTGAAGAACAGGACATTGTTGTCACTCCAGAATATACCCTGAATTTCGACAATGCCGACGCCAAAATCAGCCAGTTCGATCTCAATGCCATTGAAGCTGCAAGCCAGCTTGCAACAGATGACGATGAGATAGCCGCGCTGACCGTCGGCGGCTCTTTGTTGCAGAACTCGAAAGTGCGCAAAGACGTGCTATCCCGCGGGCCGCACAGCCTGTATATGGTGCAGGATGCACAACTTGAGCATGCACTGCCTCTCGATACCGCAAAGGCGCTGGCGACAGCAGTTGAAAAGATCGGCTTCGATTTACTGATCTTTGGTGAAGGTTCCGGCGACCTTTATGCCCAGCAGGTTGGCTTGCTGGTCGGAGAAATTCTGCAACTTCCGGTGATTAATGCAGTGAGTGCCATTCAGCGTCAGGGCAATACACTGGTGATTGAACGCACGCTTGAAGATGATGTTGAAGTTATTGAACTCTCTGTTCCAGCCGTGCTCTGCGTCACCTCCGATATTAACGTACCACGTATTCCTTCGATGAAAGCCATCCTCGGCGCGGGTAAAAAACCGGTAAATCAGTGGCAGGCAAGTGATATTGGCTGGAGCCAGAGCGCACCACTTGCTGAACTGACCGGCATTCGCGTACCGCCGCAAACAGAACGTAAGCACATCATTCTCGATAACGATTCGCCGGAGGCCATTGCCGAGCTGGCGGAACATCTGAAGAAAGCCCTGAACTGAAGCCTACGGAGAAGAAACGATGAGTCAATTAAACAGCGTCTGGGTCTTTAGCGATAATCCTGAACGTTATGCTGAACTGTTTGGCGGCGCTCAGCAATGGGGCCAACAGGTGTATGCCATTGTACAAAATACCGACCAGGCGCAGACAGTTATGCCTTATGGGCCAAAATGCATTTATGTTCTTGCGCAAAACGACGCGCTGCAACGTACTGAAAATTACGCCGAAAGCATTGCTGCCCTGCTGAAAGATAAACACCCTTCTATGTTGCTGCTGGCCGCGACGAAACGCGGTAAAGCTCTGGCTGCACGGTTAAGTGTGCAACTGAATGCGGCGCTGGTGAACGATGCCACTGCGGTGGATATTGTCGATGGTCACATTTGCGCCGAACACCGGATGTATGGCGGGTTAGCGTTCGCACAGGAAAAGATCAATAGCCCGCTGGCGATCATTACCCTTGCGCCCGGTGTTCAGGAACCGTGCACCAGTGATACCTCTAATCAGTGTCCGACAGAAACGGTACCTTATGTTGCCCCGCGTCATGAAATTCTCTGTCGCGAACGCCGTGCGAAAGCGGCAAGCAGCGTGGACCTGAGCAAAGCAAAACGTGTGGTTGGCGTCGGTCGTGGTCTGGCAGCGCAGGATGACCTGAAAATGGTCCACGAACTGGCGGCGGTGCTGAATGCTGAAGTCGGCTGTTCACGTCCAATTGCCGAAGGCGAGAACTGGATGGAGCGTGAACGTTATATCGGTGTCTCCGGCGTGTTGCTGAAATCCGATCTCTACCTGACGCTGGGGATCTCCGGGCAGATCCAGCATATGGTTGGCGGCAACGGCGCAAAAGTGATTGTCGCCATTAATAAAGATAAAAATGCGCCAATCTTCAACTATGCCGACTACGGTCTGGTGGGCGATATCTACAAAGTCGTCCCTGCCCTGATTAGCCAGTTGAGTCGCTGATTCCCTTTCAACCACATCTCCCGCTGTAAACGCAGCGGGAAGGGAGCATAACGCATGTCGGATGACAAATTTGATGCCATTGTGGTCGGTGCGGGCGTTGCCGGTAGCGTTGCCGCACTGGTCATGGCGCGAGCCGGGCTGGATGTCCTGGTGATAGAACGCGGCGACAGTGCCGGATGTAAAAACATGACCGGCGGGCGTCTTTATGCCCACACACTTGACGCAATTATTCCAGGCTTTGCAGCATCAGCGCCGGTAGAACGCAAGGTCACACGCGAGAAAATCTCCTTCTTAACCGAAGAAAGCGCCGTTACCCTCGATTTTCACCGCGAGCAACCAGATGTTCCGCAACACGCGTCTTATACCGTATTGCGTAATCGTCTGGACCCGTGGTTGATGGAACAAGCCGAGCAGGCGGGCGCGCAGTTTATCCCGGGCGTACGCGTCGATGCACTGGTTCGTGAAGGAAACAAGGTCACTGGCGTCCAGGCCGGGGATGATATTCTCGAAGCGAATGTGGTGATTCTGGCTGATGGCGTTAACTCGATGCTTGGCCGCTCGCTGGGAATGGTTTCCGCTTCCGATCCGCATCATTACGCTGTTGGTGTTAAAGAGGTTATAGGCCTGACACCAGAACAGATCAACGATCGCTTTAATGTTACGGGCGAGGAAGGTGCCGCCTGGCTGTTTGCCGGTTCCCCTTCTGACGGCCTGATGGGCGGCGGATTCCTCTATACCAACAAAGATTCCGTATCGTTGGGGCTGGTTTGTGGATTGGGTGATATCGCCCATGCGCAAAAAAGTGTGCCGCAAATGCTGGAAGATTTTAAACAACACCCCGCCATTCGCCCGCTGATTAGCGGCGGCAAACTGCTTGAATACTCCGCGCATATGGTGCCGGAGGGCGGTCTGGCAATGGTGCCGCAGCTGGTTAACGATGGCGTGATGATCGTTGGTGACGCCGCAGGCTTCTGCCTGAATTTGGGTTTTACGGTCCGCGGCATGGATTTAGCCATTGCATCGGCTCAGGCTGCCGCCACAACAGTGATCGCCGCCAAAGAACGCGCGGATTTCTCCGCCAGCAGTCTTGCGCAATACAAACGTGAGCTGGAACAAAGCTGCGTCATGCGTGATATGCAGCATTTTCGCAAGATCCCGGCGCTGATGGAAAACCCGCGCCTGTTTAGCCAATACCCACGAATGGTCGCCGACATCATGAACGAGATGTTCACCATCGACGGCAAACCTAACCAACCGGTACGCAAAATGATCATGGGACACGCGAAGAAAATTGGACTGATCAACTTGCTGAAAGATGGCATTAAGGGAGCAACCGCGCTATGAGCCAGAACGCTACGGTTAACGTCGACATCAAATTAGGCGTAAATAAATTCCATGTTGATGAGGGCCACCCGCATATCATTCTGGCGGCAAATCCCGATATCAATGAATTCCGTAAATTAATGAAAGCCTGCCCTGCCGGACTTTATAAGCAGGATGACGCAGGAAACATTCATTTCGATTCCGCCGGTTGTCTGGAGTGCGGCACCTGTCGGGTGCTGTGCGGCAACACTATTCTCGAACAGTGGCAATATCCCGCAGGCACCTTCGGTATTGAATTTCGCTACGGCTAATCATGCATCCCACAGGCCCGCATCTCGGGCCTGATGTTCTGTTTCGAGAGTCCAAAATGAAAGTGACATTAACGTTCAACGAACAACGTCGTGCGGCGTATCGTCAGCAAGGGTTATGGGGCGATGCTTCACTGGCCGATTACTGGCAGCAGACCGCTCGTGCGATGCCAGACAAAATTGCCGTGGTCGACAATCATGGTGCAACGTACACTTATAGCGCGCTCGATCACGCCGCGAGCTGTCTGGCAAACTGGATGTTAGCGAAGGGTATTGAATCAGGCGATCGCATCGCATTTCAACTGCCAGGCTGGTGTGAATTTACCGTTATCTATCTTGCCTGCCTGAAAACCGGTGCGGTTTCCGTGCCGCTGTTGCCTTCCTGGCGAGAAGCAGAACTGGTGTGGGTGCTCAATAAGTGTCAGGCAAAAATGTTCTTTGCACCGACGTTGTTTAAACAAACGCGTCCGGTAGATTTAATCCTGCCGCTGCAAAATCAGCTTCCACAACTACAACAAATTGTCGGCGTGGACAAACTGGCTCCCGCCACCTCTGCTCTCTCATTAAGTCAGATTATCGCCGACAATACTCCTCTGACCACGGCGATAACGGTCCACGGCGATGAATTAGCCGCGGTGCTGTTTACCTCCGGAACCGAGGGTCTGCCAAAGGGCGTGATGCTAACGCATAACAATATTCTCGCCAGTGAGCGGGCTTATTGCGCGCGGCTAAATCTGACCTGGCAGGATGTCTTTATGATGCCTGCGCCACTTGGTCACGCAACGGGCTTTCTGCATGGCGTAACAGCACCTTTTTTGATTGGTGCTCGCAGCGTGTTGTTAGATATTTTCACTCCTGCTGCGTGTCTCGCGCTGCTTGAGCAGCAGCGTTGCACCTGTATGCTCGGCGCAACGCCGTTTGTCTATGATCTTTTGAATTTACTGGAGAAACAGCCCGCAGACCTTTCAGCGCTGCGTTTCTTTCTTTGCGGCGGTACCACAATCCCCAAAAAAGTGGCGCGTGAATGCCAGCAGCGCGGCATTAAATTATTAAGTGTTTATGGTTCCACAGAAAGTTCGCCGCATGCGGTGGTGAATCTCGATGATCCTTTGTCGCGCTTTATACACACCGATGGTTACGCTGCCGCAGGTGTAGAGATTAAAGTGGTCGATGACGCACGCAAGACTTTACCGCCAGGTTGCGAAGGTGAAGAAGCCTCGCGTGGCCCCAATGTGTTTATGGGGTATTTTGATGAACCTGAATTAACCGCCCGTGCGCTGGATGAAGAAGGCTGGTATTACAGCGGCGATCTCTGCCGCATGGATGAGGCTGGCTATATAAAAATAACCGGGCGCAAGAAAGATATTATTGTCCGCGGCGGCGAAAATATTAGCAGCCGTGAAGTAGAAGATATTTTATTGCAGCATCCTAAAATTCACGATGCTTGTGTGGTTGCAATGCCCGATGAACGCTTAGGTGAACGTTCATGCGCTTATGTCGTGCTGAAAGCACCGCATCATTCATTATCGCTGGAAGATGTAGTGGCATTTTTTAGCCGTAAACGGGTCGCGAAATATAAATATCCTGAACATATCGTGGTAATCGAAAAACTACCGCGCACAGCCTCAGGTAAAATACAAAAGTTTTTGTTAAGGAAAGATATTATGCGGCGATTAACTCAGGATGTCTGTGAAGAGATTGAATAAGTTTCATCTTCGGGGATCACATAAACCCGGCGACAAAACGCCGCCGGGGATTTATTTTATTTCTTCAGTTCAGCCAGGCTTAACCAGGTTTGCACCACGGTATCCGGGTTCAGAGACAGGCTATCGATCCCCTCTTCCATCAACCATGCGGCAAAGTCTTCGTGGTCGGACGGACCCTGACCGCAAATCCCGACATATTTGCCCTGTTTCTTCGCGGCACGAATCGCCATCGACAGCAGTGCTTTCACCGCATCGTTGCGCTCATCGAACAGTTCAGACACCACTCCGGAGTCACGGTCCAGACCGAGCGCCAGCTGTGTCATGTCGTTTGAGCCAATTGAGAAGCCGTCGAAATATTCGAGGAACTGCTCTGCCAGCAAGGCGTTGGACGGAATTTCACACATCATGATGATTTTCAGCCCGTTCTCACCACGTTTCAGCCCCTGACGCGCCAGTTCCTCAACCACCGCTTTCGCCTGATCTACGGTACGCACGAACGGGATCATGATCTCAACGTTGGTCAGCCCCATGTCGTTGCGCACACGTTTCACTGCTTCACACTCCAGCGCGAAGCAGTCGCGGAAGCTGTCGGAAACATAGCGGCCCGCGCCACGGAAGCCGAGCATCGGGTTCTCTTCATCTGGCTCGTAACGCTCACCACCGACCAGGTTGGCATATTCGTTCGATTTAAAATCAGAGAGACGGACAATGACGCGCTTCGGATAAAACGCGGCACCCAGCGTCGCGATCCCTTCAGTCAGACGCCCAACGTAAAATTCACGCGGAGAATCAAAACCTTTCATCATCTCGCGGATTTCGTTTTGCAACTGCGGTTCCTGATCGTCAAACTCAAGCAGTGCGCGTGGGTGGACGCCAATCATACGGTTGATGATAAATTCCAGACGCGCAAGGCCGACGCCTTCGTTCGGCAGGCAGGCGAAGTCGAAAGCACGGTCCGGGTTACCGACGTTCATCATCACCTTCAACGGCAGATCAGGCATCGTTTCTACGCTGGAGCTTTTCACGCTAAATTCCAGCAACTCCGCATAGACGTAACCGGTATCACCTTCGGCACAAGAAACAGTGACGTTCTCACCGTCTTTCATCCGTTCTGTTGCATCACCACAGCCCACTACCGCCGGAATGCCGAGTTCACGAGCGATGATCGCCGCGTGACAGGTACGACCGCCACGGTTGGTGACGATGGCAGATGCTTTCTTCATGATCGGTTCCCAGTCCGGGTCGGTCATGTCAGTGACCAGCACGTCTCCAGGTTCGATGCGGTTCATTTCGCTGATGTCATGGATGACTTTCACCGGACCCGCACCGATGCGATGACCGATAGCACGGCCTTCGGCGATAATCTTACCCTGTGAATGCAGCGTATAACGCTCCATGACCTGACCGCGTGAGCGCACGGTTTCCGGACGCGCCTGCACAATGAACAGTTTACCGGTGTGGCCATCTTTCGCCCACTCAATATCCATTGGGCGACCGTAGTGTTTCTCAATTTGTACGGCCTGTTTTGCCAGTTCCTGCACTTCTTCGTTGGTCAGCGAGAAGATGTCACGCTGTTCTTGCGGTACGTCCTCGATTTTAACCTGCTTGCCGTGCTCCTGGGTCGGCGCGTAAACCATGCGGATTTTTTTCGACCCCATGGTGCGGCGCACGATAGCCGGGCGATTCGCCGCCAGTGTCGGTTTGTGCACGTAAAACTCATCCGGGTTAACCGCACCCTGCACGACCATTTCACCAAGGCCCCATGCGGAAGTGATAAACACCACCTGGTCAAAGCCGGATTCGGTATCAATGGAGAACATCACGCCAGAAGATGCGAGGTCGGAGCGCACCATCCGCTGAACACCGGCGGACAGCGCCACGCCACGGTGATCGTAACCCTGGTGCACACGATAAGAGATGGCGCGATCGTTAAACAGAGAAGCAAATACATGTTTCACAGCCACGAGAACGGCGTCAAAACCCTGAACGTTGAGGAAAGTTTCCTGCTGACCGGCAAAAGAAGCGTCCGGCATATCTTCTGCAGTAGCGGAGGAACGCACCGCAAACGAGGCGTTTTCGTCATCGGCGGAAAGCTGTGCATAGGCTTCGCGGATGGCGTTTTCCAGCTCAGGCTGGAAGGGAGTGTCGATAATCCACTGGCGGATTTGCGCGCCCGCTTTCGCAAGCTGGGTAACATCGTCAATATCCGTTTTATCCAGCAGTTCATAAATGCGCTGGTTTACGCCGCTTTGGTCCAGAAACTGGTTAAACGCGTCGGCGGTTGTGGCGAAACCATTCGGAACGGAAACACCCATTCCGGAAAGGTTAGTAATCATTTCACCCAGGGAGGCATTTTTGCCCCCAACCCTGTCTACATCATTCATGCCGAGTTGGTTATACCAAAGCACCAGCGGTGACGAGCCATTGTTGGACATCGAACAATCCTTTTGTGATAAATGAACGGTTTGAGAAACACATTTCTGCGCATTTATCTTTGCATATTTAACCGGATGAAAAAAACGGTGAATCGTTCAAGCAAATATATTTTTTTACTTTTTAAGACTGATCCCAGCGTTGCGCAAATCTGCTCTCTTCGACAATTTCCACATAAACCATCGGTATAAACGAAACCGTAAAAATGAAATGCTGTTTTCATAAAAAATAAAATTGAAGGTTCATTTTATAAACCAGACATAACGTTCTACGCTTCTGTGCGTTTTTAATTTATGCTTTCATAGAATTATGTCTGCATCACGGGAAGAACAAAATGGATAATGCTGTTGATCGCCACGTTTTTTATATTTCTGATGGTACGGCAATAACTGCGGAGGTATTAGGACACGCAGTAATGTCACAATTTCCCGTCACTATCAGCAGCATTACGCTGCCGTTTGTCGAAAATGAGAGCCGTGCACGGGCAGTGAAGGATCAGATTGACGCAATTTATCACCAGACAGGTGTGCGCCCGCTGGTCTTCTACTCCATCGTGTTGCCGGAGATTCGCGCCATCATCTTGCAAAGTGAGGGCTTTTGCCAGGATATCGTTCAGGCGCTGGTTGCCCCGCTACAACAAGAGATGAAACTGGATCCAACGCCGATTGCTCATCGTACCCATGGCCTTAACCCTAATAATCTCAATAAATATGATGCGCGCATTGCTGCGATTGATTACACCCTCGCCCACGATGATGGCATTTCGTTACGCAATCTGGACCAGGCTCAGGTGATCCTGCTCGGCGTTTCTCGCTGTGGTAAAACCCCCACCAGTCTGTATCTGGCAATGCAGTTTGGTATCCGCGCGGCAAACTACCCCTTTATTGCCGACGATATGGATAATCTTGTGCTACCCGCGTCGCTCAAACCGCTTCAGCATAAATTGTTCGGCCTGACTATCGACCCGGAACGTCTGGCGGCGATTCGCGAGGAACGTCGGGAGAACAGTCGCTATGCCTCGCTTCGTCAGTGCAGGATGGAAGTCGCGGAAGTGGAAGCGTTGTACCGTAAAAATCAGATCCCGTGGATTAACAGTACCAATTATTCGGTAGAAGAGATTGCCACCAAGATCCTCGATATCATGGGCCTTAGCCGTCGAATGTACTAGAGAACTAGTGCATTAGCTTGTTTTTTTGTTATCATGCTAACCACCCGGCGAGGTGTGACACACCTCGCACTTGAAATCAGCTGCGATTGGTTTATCGTGATGCGCATCACTTCCCGGTAGTCCTGCCGTAGAAGCAACAAATTTCTGAGACTTGTAATGAACAGAACTGACGAACTCCGTACTGCGCGTATTGAGAGCCTGGTAACGCCCGCCGAACTCGCGCTACGGTATCCCGTAACGCCTGGCGTCGCCACCCATGTCACCGACTCCCGCCGCAGAATTGAAAAAATACTGAATGGTGAAGATAAGCGACTGTTGGTCATTATTGGCCCCTGCTCGATCCACGATCTCACCGCTGCAATGGAGTACGCCACCCGTCTGCAGTCGCTGCGCAACCAGTACCAGTCACGGCTGGAAATCGTAATGCGCACCTATTTTGAAAAACCACGAACTGTTGTCGGCTGGAAAGGGCTAATCTCCGATCCAGATTTAAACGGCAGCTATCGGGTAAATCACGGTCTGGAGCTGGCGCGCAAATTACTTTTACAGGTAAATGAGCTGGGCGTCCCTACCGCGACTGAGTTCCTCGATATGGTGACCGGTCAGTTTATTGCTGATTTAATCAGTTGGGGCGCGATTGGCGCACGTACTACCGAAAGTCAGATCCACCGTGAAATGGCTTCGGCACTCTCCTGTCCGGTAGGTTTTAAAAATGGTACCGATGGCAACACGCGGATTGCCGTGGATGCTATCCGCGCAGCCCGCGCCAGCCATATGTTCCTCTCGCCAGACAAAAATGGTCAGATGACCATCTATCAGACCAGCGGCAACCCGTATGGCCACATTATTATGCGTGGCGGCAAAAAACCGAATTATCATGCCGATGATATCGCCGCAGCCTGCGATACGCTGCACGAGTTTGATTTACCTGAACATCTGGTGGTGGATTTCAGCCACGGTAACTGCCAGAAGCAGCACCGACGCCAGTTAGAAGTTTGTGAGGATATTTGTCAGCAAATCCGCAATGGATCTACGGCGATTGCTGGAATTATGGCGGAAAGTTTCCTGCGCGAAGGAACGCAAAAAATCGTCGGCGGTCAGCCGCTCACTTACGGTCAATCCATTACCGACCCGTGTCTGGGCTGGGAAGATACCGAACGCCTGGTCGAAAAACTCGCCTCTGCGGTAGATACTCGCTTCTGAATGCGTGCCCATTCCTGACGGGATGGGCATTTCTGCGCAACTTGTTGTCTTCTCAACAAATTACTGCTTGCTCTGGCCCGCCATAATATTGATAATAAGAATCATTGTTATATAAATTATTATTAATTTTTATGCGTTATACGGATAGCAGAAAACTCACGCCTGAAACGGATGCCAATCACAAGACCGCTTCCCCGCAGCCCATCCGGCGAATTACCAGCCAGACACTGTTAGGTCCGGATGGCAAACTGATTATCGATCATGACGGGCAAGAATATCTGCTCCGTAAAACTCAGGCTGGCAAGCTGCTGTTGACCAAGTAGCCTTTAACTCGAGCAGCTGACTTCCAGCCGTTTACCCCAGTCAGGTGGACGACTGACATAGTCATCATCTCTGTCGCTGAAAGGATTTCGCAACGCCTCATGCAGGCGGTGCAATTCCGTCATATCACCCTTTTCTGCCGCTTCAATCGCCCGTTGCGCCAACCAGTTGCGCAACACCAGAGCTGGGTTAACACTTTGCATCAGCTGCTGACGCTCACTATCGCTAACCTCGTCTTGTTGCAAACGTACCCGATAACGGGCAAACCAGTCATCAAATGCCGCACGATCAATAAACTCATCACGTAGCGGTGACGCCGCGCTGTGCTGCTCGGTCAGACTCAGCATGCGGAATGTGCGGGTATAATCGCTGCGCTCTCGCGCCATCAGACTGAATAATTCATTCAGTAGCGCGTTATCCTCTTTTTGCTCCGTCATGAAGCCCAGTTTCTGCCGCATCCGTTGTCCATAATGCGTCAACAAAACCTGCTGATAACTGTCCAGGGCCTCATTCAGGGCATCTACGGCGACAAATGGTGACAATGTCTGCGCCAGACGCTGTAAATTCCACAACGCGACAGCAGGTTGATTATCAAAGCTATAACGCCCTTGATGATCCGAGTGATTACAAATAAAACCGGGTTCGTAATCATCAAGAAAACCAAAAGGCCCGTAATCAAGCGTCAGTCCCAGCAGCGACATGTTGTCGGTATTCATCACCCCATGAGCAAAGCCGACCGTCTGCCATTGGGCAATTAGCGATGCGGTACGTGCGACAACATCGCTAAACCAGAGACGGTATTTGTCCTCATCATCTGCAAGATGTGACCAGTAATGACGAATGGCAAAGTCAGCTAACTGACGAACCTTTTCCGGCTCGCGGCGATAGTAAAAATGTTCGAAATGACCAAAGCGCAGATGACTTGGTGCCACACGCATCAGCATCGCGCCTGGCTCCACCGTTTCCCGATACACTGGCGAATCGCTGGTGACGATACTTAACGCGCGGGTCGTCGGAATGCCCAGATAATGCATCGCCTCACTGGCGAGACTTTCTCGTATCGTCGAACGTAAAACCGCCCGTCCATCACCCATTCGCGAATAAGGCGTCAGGCCAGCACCTTTCAGATGCCAGTCCATTGTAGTGCCATCAGCAAGCCGTTGTTCGCCGAGTAAAATGCCGCGCCCATCACCCAGTTGGCCCGCCCAGACGCCGAACTGATGACCACTGTAAACCTGCGCCAGTGGTGACATACCAGGCAGTAGGGTTTCGCCGCCCCAGACACCTGCGCCATTTTTAAACAGCGACGATGGAATACTCAGCGTGTTAGCGAGTTCGGTATTATGCCAAATCAGCCGGGCATTATTTAAAGGCGTAGGGGAAAGTGCTGTATAGGTTTCTGGCAATTCATCGCGCCAGCGGGTAACAAAAGACAGGGTCATAGATCCTCCTGTTTGATAGTGTAGACGGTTACTCTCGTCTTAAACACCAGCAAACAGGAGGGTTATCGCTGAACCAACGTCGTTATCTGATTTATGGGAACGGCAGGCCACAGACATCCCTGGAGAGCATGGAAATCGAAGGGGGTAATCTGTGCTAATATTTCTGGCGTATCAATGCCCCCCGCGATGATGCAATTGCAACAAGGGGAAATTTGCGCCTGAATCGCACGAATAAACGGTTCGAAGGAGCGATGCGTGATTTGTTGCTGAATAAAACTTTTATCCAGCATTACGCGGGTGAAAAGACCATCAAAAACCGCTTTCATTGTGCTATTGCCTGCGCCCAAATTACCTAACACAAGGGGATACATTTGCGATAAGGAAAAAAGATCGCGATTATCTTTTCCTTCATCGAGATGCGGGTAATTCTCATTAATCAACAGTTCAATAAACGGATATTTTAATAGTTCGCCTGCGTAATTATCCCTGTCTAATAATAAAGTAGCCACTTGTGGGGTTAAATTAAGCCAGGCAAAGAGTTTATGTTGAATAAAAAAGTGTTGGCATGATTTTAGTAATTCCAACTGCTCTGAAAATAATTGCCAATGTTGCTCCTCGGTAAGTTGCGCTATAACCCGACTCGTCGGGATACGAACCGTACCATCTTCACTGGAGAAATGGGTAATTAACTCAACGCCGACAAGGTCTTGCTGGTTATCTCTTATCGGCAGGAAATAGCAATCAGAATGATAAAGATTCTCCAAAAAAATCTTCATGGTAACCGTCCCTCTCGAAGGATGTTTTTCAGTATCCGGCTAAAAGGGATGAGGCCATAAGACATAACAATTACAGAAGGAGTAACTTTCATTTGTTCCATGTTAACCACTTTTTCAGGGGTCCTTTTTTTAGATTATCCTGATTATAAACGAATAATCCATTTACGGAATTTTTGTCTGCAAAATACTACCGTATTCTGGAGTAAATTGACGGCGATGTATCATCGCCGTCAATTTTTCGACATACTAGATTCGTCTCGCCTGCCAGAAATTTTTCTGCCAATAGACATTATCAAGTGAGGAACGCATCACTCCCTTGCTGGTAGAGGCGTGGATAAATTGGTTGTTGGTATCGTAAATACCTACATGCAAACCATTTTGTCCGGAGCCCGTTTTGAAAAAGACCAGGTCACCTGGCAGCAACTCGTCTTTATCAATTTGCGTGCCGATAGAGGCTTGTTGTTTGGTTTCACGGGGCAGCTGCAAATCGAAACGATCGCGCATCGTCACAACCACAAATCCCGAACAGTCCACACCGCGCCGCGTCATTCCACCATAACGATACGGCGTGCCATGCCAGCTTTGTAGCTGGTCGTTCAAACCGGCAATAACGGTAATCGAATCAGAAAGTCTGGCATTTGGCGGCGGTGCTTTATGGTGGCTACACCCGGCCAGAAACAGTGCTGTGATCAAAATAAGGCAGAAACGCATTCCGTACGGTTCCTCTGTTTTTTATTCTTGCATTAATTTAGCGTCGTAATTACCCGATTTTCAAGATACTAATGAAATCAGATGGTCGAAATCAGCATTCTGTGACCTTCGATATCCAGACGGCGAAAATTCATCCCATAGGCCTGCGCCAGATTTGGCGGCGTGAGCACCTCTTCCCTGCGTCCACTGGCCAGCATTTTTCCACCTTTTAGCAACCACGCCCGATGCGCATGACGCAATGTATGGTTGAGATCGTGACTGCTCATCACAATCGCCAGTCCTTGCTGACACAGCGCGCTCAGAATTTTGTCTAATGCACTTTGTTGCGCAACATCAAGACTGTTCATCGGCTCATCAAGAAGCAGCAATTGGCCTGCGGGATTGGCTTGTGGTGTGATTTGCAGCACCACCGCAGCAAGACGTACGCGTTGCCATTCGCCGCCGGAAAGTTGATTGGTGCTACGTCCGAGTTTGTCATCAAGAGCCAGCGCCCCTGCGACATCATTCAGTAGTTCGGTACGCGTTTTATCGTGCTGATGCAGTGTCAGGTAGTGCCAGACCGGCATTGCAAACGGTGGCGTCTGTTGTTGTGAAAGATAGGCGCGATGCAGCGCGAGTTTTGTTGCGGACCATGCTTCCAGTGGTTGCCCCGCGAACTGAATGCTTCCCTTACCGCTGGTCATTCCGGCCATTCGCGCCAGTAAGGTACTCTTACCCGCGCCATTCGGCCCCACCAGGTGCAGGATCTCCCCAGCCCGAACCTCGCCAGAAAGCGGCCCCAGGCGGGTAGACTCCGCAACATCCTGTAACTGCATCACAATAGACATTATTTTGCCAACGCCAGTTTAATGCTTTCCATCACAATGGGATCTTCCGGCGTCATATCCGGGGAAAAACGCTGGATGACCAATCCGTCCCTGCCAACTAAAAATTTCTCAAAATTCCATAAGATATCATCAGGGTACAGCGGTGCACGACCTTTGCTGACCATACGGGCATAGAATCCGCTCTCTTCCGGCGCGACTGCGGTCGGCGCTGCGGCAATCAATTTTTGATACAGCGGATGGCGTCCTTCACCATTAACTTCAATCTTACTGAACATCGGGAACGTCACCCCCCATGTAGTGGTGCAGTAAGTTTTAATCTCTTCATCGCTGCCCGGTTCTTGCTCCAGAAACTGGTTGCACGGGAATCCCAGCACCACAAAACCACGATCGGCCCAGGCTTTCTGAATATTCTCCAACTGCTCATATTGCGGCGTTAAGCCACACTTTGAGGCGACATTGACAATCAACAGCACATTACCGGCGTACTTCTCCAGCGTGGTCACTTCACCGTCGATATCTTTCACTACGGTCGTCAGAATGGAATCTTGCATCGTTTCTCCTGGGTGTGGTCAGTAAAAATCTTAGCTTTTAATCATAGACCGTCTTTTTGCGGCTAACGTCCTGCTTTTAACAATAACCAGATAAACACCGGCGCACCCAACGTTGCGGTGACCACGCCAATAGGCAGCTCTGCGGCAGCTAATGCCAGGCGCGCTACAACATCAGCCAGCAGCAATGCGCTCGCCCCTGCCAGCGCGCAGCCGGGAAGTAATACGCGATGATCGGTTAAACCACATAACCGGAGAATATGGGGGATCACCAGACCAATAAAGCCGATAGCACCCGCCAGCGCCACACTGACGCCAACCATCCAGCCGGTCGCTGCCACCAGCACATTGCGCCAGAACCACAGGGGTAAACCCAGTTGCCGCGCCGAGATCTCGCCAAGTGCTAACATATTCATCGGCCTGGACTGACAACAGATCCACAACAACACGGGGATCAATGCCAGCATCAGCCAGCTTTGCCGCCAGTCTACGCCGCCAAAACCGCCCATCATCCAGTACATCAGCTGACGTAAATCAACAGAGGTGGAAAAGTAGATAGCCCACGTCATTAGTGCGCTACAGATAATCCCTAATGCAACGCCAGCCAGCAATAACCGACTGGTCGAAAGATGACGACGGGCGAAACGTAAGAGTATTAAAGTGATGATAAGCGCGCCAGCAATCGCACACAGCCCCAGCGCCCAGTTGGGGAGTTGCCCTTGCCCAAGCAATACCGCGGCGATAAGCCCCACGCCTGCGCCATTAGAGACGCCAAGTAGTCCAGGTTCTGCCAGAGGATTTTCAAATAACGCCTGCATTACAGCGCCGGATATAGCCAACGCCGCACCAACCAGCAATACAGCCAGCGTACGTGGCAGGCGAATCTGCCAGACGAACAGTTCGCCTCGAGGAGAAAACCAGTCACCTGGCGAGATCCATTGTTCACCGGCGCAAAGGCTTAAGAGAAGCGCCAGCAGCATCAAAACTGACAGGCATAATAACCAGCGAATATTTTGTCGCTGTTGTTGGCGGGCAAGTGTCAGCATGGTATCCGTTCTGCTGAAGTGTCATGGCGTTGATTTTACGGTGACTCTTCGACAGTGAAAAGAAAAAAGGCCGCAGAGCGGCCTTTTTAGTTAGATCAGATTACTCGTCTTTGGGCGAAGCGTTTTCGACCCGGCTTTTTAACTTCTGCCCGGGTCTGAAAGTCACCACACGCCGTGCTGTAATGGGAATATCTTCGCCCGTTTTCGGGTTACGTCCCGGGCGTTGATTCTTATCACGCAGATCGAAGTTACCAAAACCAGAGAGTTTCACCTGCTCGCCGTTTTCCAGAGCGCGACGGATCTCTTCGAAAAACAGTTCAACCAGTTCTTTGGCATCCCGCTTGCTAAGCCCAAGCTTATCAAACAGATATTCTGACATTTCAGCTTTTGTAAGCGCCATAGGTTCAATCCCTCAATGATGCCTGGAATCGCTCTTTTAATGCCTCTACACATTTGGCGACGGTAGCGGCAATCTCCTCTTCTTCGAGTGTACGGCTGGTATCTTGCAGGATCAGGCTTATGGCGAGGCTCTTATACCCCTCCGCAACACCCTTACCGCGGTACACGTCAAATAAGTTTACGCCAACTACCTGATTTACGCCAACTTTCTTACATTCGGATAAAATATCCGCTGCGGGAACGTTTTCTGCGACCACCACCGCGATGTCACGACGGTTCGCCGGGAAGCGAGAAATCTCGCGCGCCTGAGGCACCACGCGGTCTGCGAGCTTGTTCCACTCCAGTTCGAACACCAGAGTGCGACCGTTAAGATCCAGTTTACGTTCCAGTTCAGGATGAACAACCCCAACAAAACCAATACGTTCACCTTTCAGATAAATCGCTGCGGATTGCCCCGGATGCAGTGCCGGATTCGCTTCTGCACGGAACTCAACCTCATTCAGTTTACCGGTCAGGTCGAGAACGGATTCAAGATCGCCTTTCAAATCATAGAAATCAACGGTCTCTTTTGCCAGGTTCCAGTGCTCTTCGTAACGGTTACCGCAAATCACACCGGCTAACATCAGATCCTGACGAATGCCCAACGGTGCCTGAGTATCTGGCACGAAACGCAGACCGCTTTCGAAAATGCGTACACGGTTCTGCTGACGGTTCTGGTTGTACACCACAGTTGCCAGCAGGCCGGTCCACAGAGAAAGACGCATTGCTGACATTTCAACGGAAATCGGGCTTGGCAGCAGTAAGGCTTCAACGCCTGGATGGATCATCTGCTGCACTTTCGGATCAACGAAGCTATAGGTGATCACTTCCTGATAGCCTTTGTCGTTGAGCAGCGTTTTCACGCGCTTGAGCGACAGGTCAGCTTCACGGTGAGTACCCATAATCAGGCTTGCCTGTACCGGCTCATCCGGGATGTTGTTGTAGCCGTAAACACGCGCGACTTCTTCGACCAGATCTTCTTCAATCTCCATGTCGAAACGCCAGCTCGGCGCAACTGCCTGCCACTCGTCTTTGCCTTCGGTCACTTCGCAGCCGAGACGACGCAGAATGTCAGTGACCTGCTCATCGGCAATATGATGGCCAATCAGGCGATCCAGTTTGCTGCGACGCAAAGTGATGGTTGCACGCTTCGGCAGCGTTGCTTCGTTGGTGATATCAATTACCGGACCAGCCTCACCACCGCAGATGTCGATCAGCAGACGGGTCGCACGTTCCATCGCTTTGTGCTGCAGTGCCGGATCAACGCCACGCTCATAACGGTGAGACGCATCAGTATGCAGGCCATGACGACGAGCACGACCGGTGATAGACAGAGGGCTGAAGAAAGCGCATTCCAGCAGAACGTTTTGTGTTTCGTCATTCACGCCAGAGTGTTCGCCACCAAAGATGCCGCCCATCGCCAGCGCCTTGTTGTGGTCGGCGATGACCAGAGTGTCAGCGTTCAGCATCGCTTCGGTACCGTCGAGCAATACCAGCGTTTCGCCCTCTTTCGCCATCCGCACCACAATGCCGCCTTCAATGCGATCTTTGTCGAAGGCGTGCATCGGCTGGCCCAGTTCAAGCAGTACATAGTTGGTGACGTCAACAACTGCATCGATAGAACGGATCCCGCAACGACGCAGTTTTTCTTTCATCCACAGCGGAGTTGGCGCTTTAACGTTAATGCCTTTTACCACACGGCCAAGATAGCGCGGGCAGGCTTCCGGCGCTTCGACTGCAATCGGCAGCGTGTCGTCGATGGTCGCACCAACCGGAACGATTTCCGGTTCAACCAGCGGCAGCTGGTTCAGCACGGCAACATCACGCGCCACGCCGATAATGCCTAAGCAATCGGCACGGTTTGGCGTTACGCTGATTTCGATGGTGTTGTCATCGAGTTTCAGGTATTCGCGGATGTCGGTGCCAATCGGCGCATCCGCAGGCAGTTCGATAATGCCGCTGTGATCGTCAGAAATTCCCAGCTCAGAAAAGGAGCACAGCATCCCTTCAGACGGTTCGCCACGCAGTTTCGCCGCTTTAATTTTGAAATCGCCCGGCAGAACAGCACCAATGGTCGCTACCGCCACACGCAGGCCCTGACGGCAGTTTGGCGCACCGCAGACGATATCCAGCAGGCGATCGCCGCCGACATTCACTTTTGTCACACGCAGTTTGTCAGCGTTCGGATGCTGCGCACACTCAACCACTTCACCAACAACCACGCCGTGGAAGCTACCGGCAACCGGTTCTACACCGTCAACTTCCAGGCCCGCCATAGTGATTTGATTTGCCAGCGCGTCGCTATCAATCGCCGGGTTCACCCATTCGCGTAACCACAGTTCACTGAATTTCATAATCTATTCCTGCCTTATTTAAACTGTTTGAGGAAACGCAGATCGTTTTCAAAGAATGAACGCAGGTCGGTGACGCCGTAACGCAACATAGTCAGACGCTCCATCCCCATCCCGAAGGCGAAACCAGAGTAAACTTCCGGGTCGATGCCAACGTTACGCAACACGTTCGGATGCACCATCCCGCAGCCCAGTACTTCCAGCCATTTACCGTTTTTACCCATGACGTCCACTTCTGCAGAAGGTTCGGTAAACGGGAAGTAGGAAGGACGGAAGCGGATCTGCAAATCTTCCTCAAAGAAGTTACGCAGGAAGTCGTGCAGCGTGCCTTTCAGGTTGGTAAAGCTGATGTTGGTATCAACAATCAGACCTTCCATCTGATGGAACATCGGCGTGTGAGTCTGGTCGTAGTCGTTACGATAAACGCGGCCAGGCGCGATGATACGAATCGGTGGCTGCTGGGCTTTCATGGTGCGGATCTGTACGCCAGAGGTCTGGGTACGCAGCAGGCGGGTAGCGTCAAACCAGAAAGTGTCGTGGTCAGCGCGCGCCGGGTGGTGACCAGGAATGTTCAGAGCATCGAAGTTATGATAATCGTCTTCGATTTCCGGCCCGGTTGCCACGGTAAAGCCAAGCTCACCGAAGAAACTTTCGATACGGTCGATGGTACGGGTCACCGGATGCAGCCCGCCGTTTTCAATGCGACGACCCGGCAGGGAGACATCAATCGTTTCCGCCGCCAGACGCGCATTCAGTGCAGCGCTTTCCAGTTCCGCTTTACGCGCATTCAGCGCCTGCTGAACCTGCTCTTTCGCTTCGTTGATAACCGCACCAGCTGCCGGACGCTCTTCTGGCGGCAGCTCACGCAGGGTCGTCATCTGAAGGGTTAAGTGCCCTTTTTTACCCAAATATTCGACGCGCACATTATCTAACGCGGCAACATCTGACGCCTGGCTAATGGCCGCCTTCGCACTGGCAACCAGTTCTGCGAGATGTGACATGTTTTTCCTCATTGTGTCAGTGGTGACACTGGTTCGTTGGACTTAGAGCCCATCCCATCAGGCTATTTTACTTGCCATTTTGGTCCCGGGCAGTGCTCGAAATCCTCACGTACTTAAGTACGCTCCGGTTTCTCCGCGCTGGCCGTGTCCAGACTGGCTGCGACAATTACGCCTGATGAGACAGGCTTTTTATTTTTCAAAACGCGCATACAAAAAAAGCCTCCACTGGGAGGCTTTCAGGCGCTGTTTTCCGTTTCTCTTCTCACGCGCTAGCCTCCTGGAGTCAGGTGCTAAAGTAAAAAAAGAAGCGGAAAATAGCAGCATTCATTGCTTGCGTTACCTTTTGGTACTCTTCAAAAGACCTTTATTGAAAAGGCTACGGCGATAAAAGTCAATGTTTTGATGGCGTTGAAACGAAAAGAGGGAGACTAGCTCCCTCTTTCAACTGGCTTATGCCAGAGCTGCTTTCGCTTTTTCAACCAGAGCGGTGAACGCTACTTTGTCGAATACTGCGATATCAGCCAGGATCTTACGGTCGATTTCAACAGAGGCTTTTTTCAGGCCATTGATGAATTTGCTGTAAGAAATACCGTTCTGACGTGCTGCTGCGTTGATACGCGCAATCCACAGTTGACGGAACTGACGCTTACGTTGACGACGGTCGCGGTAAGCATACTGACCAGCTTTGATAACAGCCTGGAAGGCAACGCGGTATACGCGAGAACGCGCACCGTAGTAGCCTTTAGCTTGTTTCAAAATTTTCTTGTGACGTGCGCGTGCAATAACACCACGTTTTACGCGAGCCATATGTGCTCTCCTGTATCTATATTCTAATTAAAAAGTTAAAAAACGTTAACGGCTTATGCGTACGGCAGGCACGCGATTACCAGGCCCAGATCGCCTTTGGAAACCATGGCTTTCGGACGCAGGTGACGTTTACGTTTGGTCGCTTTTTTGGTCAGAATGTGACGCAGGTTAGCGTGCTTGTGCTTAAAACCACCTTTACCGGTTTTTTTGAAGCGCTTAGCAGCACCGCGTACGGTCTTAATTTTTGGCATTTTAATAACTTCCACTTCGCATTGTTAATAAACAGAAACAAAGGCGAACAAAGTCTGCGAAGCCCGAAGGCTCCACAGACAGTGCTACTTGAAGGCCTTACTGTTTCTTCTTAGGAGCGAGCACCATGATCATCTGGCGGCCTTCGATCTTCGTTGGGAAGGATTCGACTACTGCCAGTTCTTGCAAATCGTCTTTCACGCGATTAAGCACTTCCATACCGATTTGCTGGTGCGCCATCTCACGACCGCGGAAACGCAGCGTGATTTTGGCTTTATCACCCTCTTCGAGAAAGCGAATCAGGCTGCGGAGTTTTACCTGATAGTCGCCTTCATCTGTACCAGGACGGAATTTAATTTCCTTAACCTGGATAACTTTTTGCTTTTTCTTCTGTTCCTTAGAAGACTTGCTCTTTTCATAGAGGAATTTGCCGTAATCCATTATACGACAAACCGGCGGCTCGGCGTTAGGGCTGATCTCGACTAAGTCTACTCCGGCTTCTTCTGCTTTCTCCAGAGCTTCTCTCAGACTCACAATACCAAGCTGCTCGCCTTCCAGACCTGTTAAGCGAACTTCCTGGGCGCGAATTTCGCCATTGATACGGTTAGGGCGCGCCGTTTGAACTCGTTTTCCGCCTTTAATACCTTATTCCTCCAATTGTTTAAGACTGCGGCTGCGAATCTCTTGTTGCAGCTTCTCGATCACTTCATTTACGTCCATGCTTCCCAGGTCTTTACCACGGCGGGTGCGAACGGCAACTTTGCCAGATTCCACCTCTTTATCACCACAGACCAGCATATATGGGACGCGACGCAAAGTGTGCTCGCGGATTTTAAAGCCAATCTTCTCATTTCTCAAGTCTGCTTTAACACGAATGCCCGCATTTGATAGTTTTTGCGTCAATTCGTTAACGTATTCAGACTGAGAATCGGTAATGTTCATGATAACAACCTGAACTGGCGCAAGCCAGGTCGGGAAGAAACCAGCAAACTCTTCGGTCAGGATACCGATGAATCGTTCCATCGACCCCAGAATTGCGCGGTGAATCATTACCGGTACCTTACGCTCGTTGTCTTCGCCCACATAGGAGGCGCTCAGACGAGACGGCAAGGAGAAGTCCAGCTGTACTGTACCGCACTGCCATGCACGATCGAGGCAGTCATACAGGGTAAATTCAATTTTCGGACCGTAGAAAGCGCCTTCACCCAGTTGATATTCAAACGGGATGTTGTTTTCTTCCAGCGCAACCGCCAGGTCCGCCTCAGCACGATCCCACATTTCGTCACTGCCAATACGTTTTTCAGGACGAGTGGAGAGTTTGACGACGATCTTCTCGAAGCCAAAAGTGCTGTACATATCATAGACTAAACGGATACATCCGTTAACTTCATCGCGAATTTGTTCTTCAGTACAGAAGATATGTGCGTCATCCTGGGTAAAACCACGCACACGCATCAGGCCATGCAGCGAACCTGACGGCTCATTACGATGGCAGCTGCCGAACTCGGCCATACGCAGCGGCAGGTCGCGATAAGACTTCAGCCCCTGGTTGAAAATCTGCACGTGACCCGGACAGTTCATTGGCTTAATGCAATACTCACGGTTCTCAGAAGAGGTGGTGAACATCGCATCTTTGTAGTTTTCCCAGTGACCGGTTTTTTCCCACAGGACACGGTCCATCATAAACGGACCTTTAACTTCCTGATACTGGTACTCTTTCAGTTTGGTACGAACGAACACTTCCAGTTCACGGAAGATTGTCCAGCCGTCGTTATGCCAGAACACCATTCCTGGCGCCTCTTCCTGCATATGGTACAGGTCGAGCTGTTTACCGATTTTACGGTGGTCGCGTTTAGCGGCTTCTTCCAGACGCTGCAGGTAAGCGTTGAGGGCTTTTTTATCTGCCCATGCAGTACCATAAATACGTTGCAACATTTTGTTGTTGCTGTCGCCGCGCCAGTAGGCCCCTGCCGTTTTCATTAGTTTGAAATGATGGCAGAAACGCATGTTCGGTACGTGCGGACCGCGGCACATATCGACATATTCTTCATGGAAGTACAGACCTGGCTTGTCATCATGGGCGATGTTTTCGTCAAGAATGGAGACTTTGTAGCTCTCCCCACGGTTGGCGAAAGTTTCACGCGCTTCGTGCCAGCTGACTTTCTTCTTAATGACGTCGTAGTTTTTCTCAGCAAGCTCATGCATCCGCTTCTCGAGTGCTTCGACATCTTCCTGGGTTAACGTGCGGTCAAGATCAACGTCGTAATAAAAACCGTTGTCAATAACCGGGCCGATTGCCATTTTGGTATGCGGCCAAAGTTGTTTAATCGCGTGCCCTAACAGGTGCGCACAGGAGTGACGAATGATCTCCAGACCTTCTTCGTCTTTGGCGGTAATGATCGACAGTTGTGCGTCGTTTTCAATCAGATCGCAAGCATCAACCAGTTCACCATTAACGCGCCCTGCGATACAGGCTTTCGCCAGACCTGGACCAATGTCCAGCGCAACATCCATGGGGCTTACAGCGTGGTCGTAATGGCGTTGGCTGCCATCAGGAAGAGTTATAACAGGCATTTTATATCCTTATTTGCAGTGGTGACCCACACGAAAGATCACATACAAAGAAAAATTTGTTTATTAACAGTTCATTGCGAAACCATCTAGCCAACAAATGCTAAATTGGTTCGCAATCAGGTACACAAATGAAAGACATTAACCTCTCACCTTCCACCCGGTTGAGCGATGTTAACACTAAAAAAAGGGAGATTGTACCTTTCCGTTTCACATTGATTCGATTCGCAATTCGTTTGTAGTGAGTACACCAGCAAAACGCTTAAAGAACCACTGATAACATCACGGAGCGTCTGAAAGGTTTACTGCGAGCGGATTTACAGCAGCATAAACTGAATCCAGCAAAGTTCGTTGCATGATTTGGCGGTAGTATTTAAACGATCATGAGATTAATGACGAACTGGTCATATCACAATGATAAAAGTGACACAATTCTTATAGCAATTTTTCGTGCACATTTCGTTCTGGCGATAATAATTAATCATCATCCTCAAAACCTCCAGACATATATAAGGCGAATAGATTATGAGTCAAAACGACATTATTATCAGAACTCATTAT
Organism: Escherichia sp. WS338; assembly: GCF_046486405.1. Taxonomy (NCBI): domain Bacteria; kingdom Pseudomonadati; phylum Pseudomonadota; class Gammaproteobacteria; order Enterobacterales; family Enterobacteriaceae; genus Escherichia; species Escherichia sp. WS338. The sequence continues at coordinate 165,696 of NZ_JBJQLL010000005.1, forward strand.
AAGTCTCCTCATAGAATGCACATCGATAGCGACATACCAACGCCTTCATCAGAGCCTATTAATCAATTTGCGCGCCAACTCATCACCCTACTTGATACCTCTGACTTAAGTTCGATGCTGTCATACTGTGTTACTCAGGAATTTACCGCAAACTGTCGAAAAATATCACAAAATTGTTATTCCACTGCCCTTTTTACCATTAACTTTGCCACTTCACCCATCCATGCAGAAAATATACTCATTACATTACACTATAAAAAAGAAATCATTTCCTTATTACTGGAAACCACGCCTATTAAAGCTAACCATTTGCGAAGCATACTGGATTATATTGAACAGGAACAGTTAACTGCCGAAAATCGTAACCATTGTATGAAACTGTCTAAAAAAATCCATAGAGAAAAAACTATACAACCAACAGTAAATCTCAATGGTAGTGCATTTTTTTCGCAATCTCCTTCTGACGCTATTTTTTGTCGCCATCTGTCATTGCAATACGCACTTGATTCACTGAGAAATGGAAAAGGCAAAGTCAATCTGATTAAACATTACTCCTCCGTTGAATCCATACAGCAGCATGTTCCCTTAGTCCGGGACGCGGAGTTCAGATCATTACTTCGCCATCCTCCTGCAGGGAGTCGCGTTATCGCGAGTAAGGATTTTGGCTTCGCTTTAGATATTTTCTTCTGTCGAATGATGGCAAACAATGTCAGTCATATGTCCGCGATTTTATATATAGACAATCATACTTTGTCAGTAAGGCTACGAATAAAGCAGTCAGCGTATGGGCAATTAAATTATGTTGTGTCCGTTTACGACCCGAACGATACCAACGTTGCCGTCAGAGGCACCCACAGGACAGCACGGGGCTTTCTCTCGCTCGATAAATTCATCAGTTCAGGTCCCGATGCTCAGACCTGGGCTGATAGGTATGTTCGCAACTGTGCAATTGCTTTTCTGCCCCTATTACCTGAGGGAGTTCCAGGGGCTATTTTCGCGGGTATTGCATCACGAATGCCATTTGCCCCTATACATCCATCGGCAATGTTGTTAATAATGGCCACAGGCCAGACTCAACAGCTTATTGCATTATTCAAACAGTTACCCATACTCCCTGAAAAAGAAATCATTGAAATAATAACTGCGCAGAATAGCGTTGGTACACCTGCTTTATTTCTGGCTATGATGAACGGACATACTGACAACGTAAAAATATTTATGCAAGAAATTCAGTCACTGGTAGATAATCATATCATTCATGAAGATAATCTGGTTAAATTACTGCAAACTAAAAGTGCTAACGAAACACCTGGACTCTATATCTCCATGTTGTATGGATTCGATGAAATAATCGATATCTTTCTGAATGCATTAACCACTCCAATAACACAAGAGCTTTTAAGCAAAAAAATGGTGATGGATATTTTAGCAATGAAAACACGTGATGGTGAGCCAGGATTATATGCCGCAATGGAAAATAATCACCCTTTGTGTGTCACACGGTTCCTCTCTAAAGTTTATGGAATCGCTGTTAAATATAACCTCAGCAAAATTAACATCATGGATTTATTAAAAGGCGCAACAGCATATGGAACCCCTGCTTTATACATCGCCATGAGCAAGGGTAATAAAGACGTCGTGTTATCTTATATATCAACGCTGGGTACTTTTGCAAAAAAAATATTCTTTTAGTCAATGTCAGTTATTCACATTGTTGGCCGCTAAAAATCATGACAATATGTCAGCTGTTCATATAGCCATTCATCATAATCATTATAAAACTGTAGAAACATATTATGCTGCTATAAACGTAATCAGCCAAAGCCTGAGTTTTAGTGCTGATGAACTAAAGACGTATTTATAACCAGATATTTATATATCGATACATAATTTTATTTTTTTCATAAACCGCAAAAACAGTGATCAGGTGTACAACGCCACCCGACGGCTGTAATAACAAAAAATCCCTTGATGCCTGTCCCTTTTGTTACACTCCGTTATCACGCACAAGAGATATGCAGGACACTGGTATGCCGACTAAACGCTTTGATAAAAAACACTGGAAGATGGTGGTGGTGCTACTGGCAATCTGTGGCGCTATGTTGTTGCTACGTTGGGCAGCAATGATTTGGGGCTGAGCAGTGACAAACGAAGACAGCCAGACCGCATAACACGGTCCGGCAGATAATTTTACATGCTGTAGCCCAGCGATAAGGTTGTCCGACGATCGGTATGTTCCGGTGCAGACTCTGGAGGTTCAGAGTTCCATGTGACGTTGTAAGCCACCTTCAGTCCAAAATGTTCATTAATAGCAACATTTAATGCGCTTTCGGAGTTCAGCGTTGTGTCTTCCGCGCCAAAGACGGAAACACCCTGCGTAAATTTAGCGTTGTCAGTCAACTGCCATGCATAAGCCCCGGAGGCATAACCCAGCGGCTGGGTTTCACTGGCATTATCGGTATATTTGTCGTAACGCACACCTGGACCAAATTCAAAGCGGAAACTGTGTACCGGGCCATTCAAAAACTGGCGACCATAACCCGCGGTCAACACATCGCGCTCTCGATAGCCGTTATAACGGTCTGTCAGCCAGCTTGCCTGCCCAAATAAATAGTCATAATCAGTTAAATTAAAACGGCTACGCCCGCCCGCCGCATATTTTTCTGAAGAACGCTCATCATTAGAAGAAGTATTACTGGCGTTCCCCCACAGCGACCAGGCAGTGGTTTGTCCATACCAGGTCATGGTGGTGTCAGCCGTAAGTGAGGAGCTTTTCGTATTGCCTGATTGTGCAAGATATCCTGCGTTCAGATTACCTTCGAAAGGTTTTTTAGCGCTGGCAGGATCGTCCATGACAGTAAAAACGGAATCATCGGCAGCTGCATTCAGTGACGCAAACATGCCCCCCGCCAACATAACGATGGCAGGAACTGTCTTCAAAAGCTTCATTTATCAAGAGTCCGTACAACAAAAAAAGAGACCTTCGCGGTCCCGGAAACTTTCTTAAGGATCAAAGATTAGCGTCCCTGGAAAGGTAACGAATTATAAAAAGGCGCGAATAACTTAGCAATGTATTCTTATTTCATTTTTTGAATAAGCATGTGGCGAAAACAGATTTTTATTTATATATATTTATCTGCAAAATTTTAAATAAAGCTCCAATAAATCATATTGTTAATTTCTTCACTTTCCGCTGATTCGGTGCCAGACTGAAATCAGCCTATAGGAGGAAATGATGGTACGTATCTATACGTTGACACTTGCGCCCTCTCTCGATAGCGCAACAATTACCCCGCAAATTTATCCCGAAGGAAAGCTGCGCTGTACCGCACCGGTATTCGAACCCGGAGGCGGCGGCATCAACGTCGCCCGCGCCATTGCCCATCTTGGAGGCAGTGCCACAGCGATCTTCCCGGCGGGTGGTGCGACCGGCGAACATCTGGTTTCACTGTTGGCAGATGAAAATGTCCCCGTCGCTACTGTAAACGCCAAAGACTGGACCCGGCAGAATTTACACGTACATGTGGAAGCAAGCGGTGAGCAGTATCGTTTTGTTATGCCAGGCGCGGCATTAAATGAAGATGAGTTTCGCCAGCTTGAAGAGCAAGTTCTGGAAATTGAATCCGGGGCCATCCTGGTCATAAGCGGAAGCCTGCCGCCAGGTGTGAAGCTGGAAAAATTAACCCAACTGATTTCCGCTGCGCAAAACCAAGGGATCCGCTGTATCGTCGACAGTTCTGGCGAAGCGTTAAGTGCAGCACTGGCGATTGGTAACATCGAGTTGGTTAAGCCTAACCAAAAAGAACTCAGTGCGCTGGTGAATCGCGAACTCACCCAGCCAGACGATGTCCGCAAAGCCGCGCAGGAAATCGTTAATAGCGGCAAGGCCAAACGAGTTGTCGTTTCCCTGGGTCCACAAGGGGCGCTGGGCGTTGATAGTGAAAACTGCATTCAGGTTGTGCCACCACCGGTGAAAAGCCAGAGCACCGTTGGCGCTGGTGACAGCATGGTCGGCGCGATGACACTGAAACTGGCAGAAAATGCCTCTCTTGAAGAGATGGTCCGTTTTGGCGTAGCTGCGGGGAGTGCAGCCACACTCAATCAGGGAACACGCCTGTGCTCCCATGACGATACACAAAAAATTTACGCTTACCTTTCCCGCTAACTGAAACATTCCCCCAGCATTGGGGGAATCACCACCAACCTGTCGGCAACGCGTTTCTCCGACTATGCTCAAAAGTCATGTGATAACAAAGGGGTGAACTATGGCCAGTGGCGATCTTGTCCGTTATGTCATAACCGTCATGTTGCATGAGGATACATTGACTGAAATTAACGAGTTGAATAATTACCTGACTCGCGACGGTTTTTTGCTAACCATGACGGATGATGATGGAAATATCCATGAGCTGGGGACTAATACTTTTGGACTTATCAGTACCCAAAGTGAAGAAGAAATTAGAGAACTTGTTTCGGGGCTTACCCAAAGTGCAACCGGTAAAGATCCTGAAATAGCCATCACGACCTGGGAGGAATGGAATAGCAACAGAAAATAAATGGTTTTTGGGCAATAATCAGTCTGTGGTGTGCGTTAGCTCGTGTTTTTACACCGCATTCTTGCGCTAACCTTATGATCTGGCAGACAACATGGGAGAGACATCATGTGGCAGGCAATCAGTCGTCTTTTGAGCGAGCAGTTAGGTGAAGGCGAAATCGAACTGCGTAATGAACTGCCTGGCGGAGAAGTCCATGCCGCATGGCATTTGCGCTATGCAGGACATGACTTTTTCGTCAAATGTGATGAAAGGGAACTGCTTCCCGGTTTTACCGCCGAAGCCGACCAACTGGAGTTACTGTCGCGTAGTAAAACCGTCACCGTGCCTAAGGTTTGGGCAGTTGGCGCTGACCGTGACTACAGTTTTCTGGTGATGGATTATCTCCCACCTCGCCCGCTGGATGCGCATAGCGCATTTATTCTTGGTCAGCAAATTGCACGTTTACATCAATGGAGCGACCAACCGCAATTTGGCCTCGATTTCGATAACGCGCTCTCCACAACTCCCCAGCCCAACACCTGGCAACGTCGCTGGTCAACTTTTTTTGCTGAACAACGGATTGGCTGGCAGCTGGAACTGGCGGCAGAAAAAGGGATCGCTTTCGGCAATATCGATGCCATCGTCGAGCATATTCAGCAGCGTCTGGCCTCGCATCAACCGCAGCCTTCTCTGTTGCACGGCGATTTATGGTCCGGCAACTGTGCGCTGGGTCCGGATGGCCCGTACATTTTCGACCCGGCCTGCTACTGGGGTGACCGAGAGTGCGACCTGGCGATGTTACCGCTGCATACTGAACAGCCGCCACAAATCTATGACGGCTATCAGTCAGTATCCCCGCTACCTGCCGATTTCCTTGAACGTCAACCGGTTTACCAACTCTACACGCTGTTAAATCGTGCAAGGTTATTTGGCGGTCAGCATTTGGTTATTGCTCAGCAGTCACTGGATAGATTATTAGCAGCATAATATGGGGTGAGGATAATGGCCGCTCCGTGCGGCCTTTTGATTAAATAAACCCCAGCAGAGAAAAGAACACATAACCTGCAGCAATACAAATAACCGGCAGGATATACAGCGAGAAAAACTGCAGGAAAATAGTATGGTGCGGCACAACAATACGTGACTCAATTTGTTCACGCGTTAGCCCCTCTTCCCCTTTGGCTTTTTCCAGAATGAGTTGATCTTCAACACCTTCCCGCAAGAAGCGCGCCTGGCGACTCATCCGGGCACCGGAATCCTGCAACGCCAGTCCGACAAAAATCAGGAAGAAAATCACCCAGAACATAACGTTCACGCCACCATTAAAATTGGGCGTCGGGGAGTTATACCAGAACAGATTCAAAAAAGGCGTATTCGCCTGCATCATATCGATCATGACATGAGTAAAGTCGAGCATGACCGCATTAATGCCTTCCTGGTTTTCCTGCCGGGTATTCATAAATTTAAGCAAAGAAATCAATGTAGAGATCAATGCAGGTATAAAAATCACCCAACCCAAAATCCTTTTCAAAACAGCAATGCGTCCAGCTTGTTGATACGTCATGAGTTCTCCTTGATTAAGACGCGTCGTTTCACTTAGTTTACCTGTAGATATCTGTTTTCGCCCATTCTTTAAAGGCGATATGATAGGCGCTTAATCATAAGCACGGCTTAATACCTTACATATAATGCTCTAAAGGAGAGGTTGTAATGTCAACCCCGCGTCAGATTCTTGCTGCAATTTTTGATATGGATGGATTACTTATCGACTCAGAACCTTTATGGGATCGAGCCGAACTGGATGTGATGGCAAGCCTGGGGGTGGATATCTCCCGTCGTAACGAGCTGCCGGACACCTTAGGTTTACGCATCGATATGGTGGTCGATCTTTGGTACGCCCGGCAACCATGGAATGGGCCAAGCCGTCAGGAAGTAGTAGAACAAGTTATTGCTCGTGCCATTTCACTGGTTGAAGAGACGCGTCCATTATTACCAGGTGTGCGTGAAGCCGTTGCGTTATGCAAAGAACAAGGTTTATTGGTGGGGCTGGCCTCCGCGTCACCGCTGCATATGCTGGAAAAAGTATTGACCATGTTTGATTTACGCGACAGTTTCGATGCCCTCGCCTCGGCTGAAAAATTGCCTTACAGCAAGCCGCATCCGCAAGTATATCTCGACTGCGCAGCAAAACTGGGGGTTGACCCTCTGACCTGCGTGGCACTGGAAGATTCGGTAAATGGCATGATCGCCTCTAAAGCAGCCCGCATGCGTTCCATCGTCGTTCCTGCGCCAGAAGCGCAAAATGATCCACGTTTTGTATTAGCAAACGTCAAACTCTCATCGCTGACAGAACTCACCGCAAAAGACCTTCTCGGTTAATGACCAGGGGGCAGTGATCACACTGCCCCTGGTTCTTTATCTGAATTTGCATTCAACTGACGGATTAATCGCCAATTTAAGAGAAAGAGTTACACCGTCACCACTTCCGTGCACTGTATAAAAACCCTATACTGTACGTATCGACAGTTTAGTGAGTTTTATCATGACGGCGGAAGGTCACCTTCTCTTTTCTATTGCTTGTGCGGTATTTGCCAAAAATGCCGAGCTGACGCCCGTGCTGGCACAGGGTGACTGGTGGCATATTGTCCCTTCCGCAATCCTGACGTGTTTGTTACCGGACATCGATCACCCAAAGTCGTTTCTTGGGCAGCGATTAAAGTGGATATCAAAACCAATCGCCCGCGCTTTTGGGCATCGTGGTTTTACCCACAGTCTGCTGGCGGTATTTGCGCTGCTGGCAACCTTTTACCTTAAGGTTCCTGAAAGCTGGTTCATTCCGGCTGATGCGCTACAAGGAATGGTGCTGGGTTATTTGAGCCACATACTTGCCGATATGCTGACACCCGCCGGTGTTCCCCTGCTCTGGCCATGCCGCTGGCGTTTCCGCTTGCCTATCCTGGTTCCCCAAAAGGGCAACCAACTGGAACGTTTTATCTGCATGGCATTATTTGTCTGGTCGGTATGGATGCCCCATTCATTACCCGAAAACAGCGCTGTCCGTTGGTCATCGCAAATGATCAATACCTTGCAGATCCAGTTTCATCGGCTTATTAAGCATCAGGTTGAATACTAAAAAGGCAAAAATCACCTTTCTGGAATAAGCAATTCCATTTGAATATAAGAGCCAGCTCACAGTTCTGTTAATCTTGCGCCAACACTATGACTGCTACGCAGTGATAGAAATAATAAGATCAGGAGAACGGGGATGAACTTTCCATTAATTGCGAACATCGTGGTGTTCGTTGTACTGCTGTTTGCGCTGGCTCAGACCCGCCATAAACAGTGGAGTCTGGCGAAAAAAGTGCTGGTGGGTCTGGTGATGGGTGTGGTTTTTGGCCTCGCCCTGCATACCATTTATGGTTCTGACAGCCAGGTACTTAAAGATTCTGTACAGTGGTTTAACATTGTTGGTAACGGCTATGTTCAACTCCTGCAAATGATCGTTATGCCGTTAGTCTTTGCCTCTATTCTGAGCGCGGTTGCCCGTCTGCATAACGCATCACAGTTAGGCAAAATCAGTTTTCTGACCATCGGAACGCTTTTGTTTACCACACTGATTGCGGCGCTGGTCGGTGTGCTGGTCACCAACCTGTTTGGTTTGACGGCTGAAGGTCTGGTTCAGGGTGGTGCAGAAACTGCACGTTTGAACGCCATCGAAAGTAACTATGTTGGTAAAGTCTCTGACCTGAGCGTTCCGCAGCTGGTCTTGTCCTTTATCCCGAAAAACCCGTTTGCCGATTTGACCGGAGCCAATCCGACGTCAATTATCAGCGTGGTAATTTTTGCCGCATTCCTCGGCGTAGCTGCGCTGAAGCTGCTGAAGGATGATGCGCCGAAAGGTGAACGCGTCTTAACCGCTATCGATACCCTGCAAAGCTGGGTGATGAAACTGGTTCGCCTGGTCATGCAGCTGACCCCTTACGGCGTTCTGGCGCTGATGACCAAAGTGGTTGCAGGTTCTAACCTGCAAGACATCATCAAACTGGGAAGTTTCGTTGTCGCGTCCTACCTCGGTCTTCTGATTATGTTTGCAGTGCATGGCCTTCTGCTGGGTATTAATGGCGTGAGCCCGCTGAAGTACTTCCGTAAGGTATGGCCAGTACTGACGTTTGCCTTTACCAGCCGTTCCAGTGCTGCGTCTATCCCACTGAATGTGGAAGCACAAACGCGTCGACTCGGTGTTCCTGAATCCATCGCCAGTTTCGCCGCCTCTTTCGGTGCAACCATTGGTCAGAACGGCTGTGCCGGTTTGTATCCGGCGATGCTGGCGGTGATGGTTGCGCCTACGGTTGGCATTAACCCGATGGACCCGATGTGGATTGCGACGCTGGTCGGTATTGTTACCGTTAGTTCCGCAGGCGTTGCCGGTGTCGGTGGTGGTGCAACTTTCGCCGCACTGATTGTGCTGCCTGCGATGGGCCTGCCGGTAACGCTGGTGGCATTGTTAATCTCCGTTGAACCGCTTATCGACATGGGTCGTACGGCGCTAAACGTTAGTGGCTCGATGACCGCTGGCACGCTGACCAGCCAGTGGCTGAAGCAAACCGATAAAGCTATTCTGGATAGCGAAGACGACGCCGAACTGGCACACCGTTAATCCTGATTTGTTACGTTAAACGCCTGTCATCCCGACAGGTGTTTTTTTATTCTTCGACCTCATTTTCCTGACGAATCTGATTTGCCCAACGCTGGGCGGATTCAGGCACAGTAAACGCCGGTGAGCGCAGAAATGACTCTCCCATCAGTACAAACGCAACATATTTGCCACGCAGCATCCAGACATCACGAAACGAATCCATCTTTATCGCATGTTCTGGCGGCGCGGGTTCCGTGCGTGGGACATAGCTAATAATCTGGCGGTTTTGCTGACGGAGCGGTTTCTTCATTACTGGCTTCACTAAACGCATATTAAAAATCAGAAAAACTGTAGTTTAGCCGATTTAGCCCCTGTACGTCCCGCTTTGCGTGTATTTCATAACACCGTTTCCAGAATAGTTTCCGAAGCGGGATCTGGCTGGTGGTCTATAGTTAGAGGGTTTTTTGACCAAAACAGCGGCCCTTTCAGTAATAATTTAAGGAGACGAGTTCAATGTCGCAACATAACGAAAAGAACCCACATCAGCACCAGTCACCACTACACGATTCCAGCGAAGCGAAACCGGGGATGGACTCACTGGCACCTGAAGACGGATCTCATCGTCCAGCGGCTGAACCAACACCGCCTGGTGCACAACCTACCGCCCCAGGGAGCCTGAAAGCCCCTGATACGCGTAACGAAAAACTTAATTCTCTGGAAGACGTACGCAAAGGCAGTGAAAATTATGCGCTGACCACTAATCAGGGCGTGCGCATCGCCGACGATCAAAACTCACTGCGTGCCGGTAGCCGTGGTCCAACTCTGCTGGAAGATTTTATTCTGCGCGAGAAAATCACTCACTTTGACCATGAGCGCATCCCGGAACGTATTGTTCATGCACGCGGATCAGCAGCTCACGGTTATTTCCAGCCATATAAAAGCTTAAGCGATATCACCAAAGCAGATTTCCTCTCAGATCCGAACAAAATCACCCCAGTATTTGTACGTTTCTCTACCGTTCAGGGTGGTGCTGGCTCTGCCGATACCGTGCGTGATATCCGTGGCTTTGCCACCAAGTTCTATACCGAAGAGGGTATTTTTGACCTTGTTGGCAATAACACGCCAATCTTCTTTATCCAGGATGCGCATAAATTCCCTGATTTTGTTCATGCGGTAAAACCAGAACCACACTGGGCAATTCCACAAGGGCAAAGCGCCCACGATACTTTCTGGGATTACGTTTCTCTGCAACCTGAAACTCTGCACAACGTGATATGGGCGATGTCGGATCGCGGTATCCCGCGCAGTTACCGCACCATGGAAGGCTTCGGTATTCACACCTTCCGCCTGATTAATGCCGAAGGGAAGGCAACGTTCGTACGTTTCCACTGGAAACCACTGGCAGGTAAAGCCTCACTCGTTTGGGATGAAGCACAAAAACTAACCGGACGTGACCCGGACTTCCACCGCCGCGAGTTGTGGGAAGCCATCGAAGCAGGCGATTTACCGGAATACGAACTGGGCTTCCAGTTGATTCCTGAGGAAGATGAATTTAAGTTCGACTTCGACCTTCTTGATCCAACTAAACTTATCCCGGAAGAACTGGTGCCCGTTCAGCGTGTCGGCAAGATGGTGCTCAATCGCAATCCGGATAACTTCTTTGCCGAAAACGAACAGGCGGCTTTCCATCCTGGGCATATTGTCCCCGGTCTGGATTTCACCAACGATCCGCTGTTGCAGGGGCGTTTGTTCTCTTATACCGATACACAAATCAGTCGTCTTGGCGGACCAAATTTCCATGAGATTCCGATTAACCGCCCGACCTGCCCTTACCATAATTTCCAGCGTGACGGCATGCATCGTATGGGGATCGACACTAACCCGGCGAATTACGAACCGAACTCGATCAACGATAACTGGCCGCGCGAAACACCGCCGGGGCCGAAACGCGGCGGTTTTGAATCATACCAGGAGCGCGTGGAAGGCAATAAAGTTCGCGAGCGCAGCCCATCGTTTGGCGAATATTATTCCCATCCGCGTCTGTTCTGGCTAAGTCAGACGCCATTCGAGCAGCGCCATATTGTCGATGGTTTCAGTTTTGAGTTAAGCAAAGTAGTTCGTCCGTATATTCGTGAGCGCGTTGTTGACCAGCTGGCGCATATTGATCTCACTCTGGCCCAGGCGGTGGCGAAAAATCTCGGTATCGAACTGACTGACGACCAGCTGAATATCACCCCGCCTCCGGACGTCAACGGTCTGAAAAAGGATCCATCCTTAAGTTTGTACGCCATTCCTGACGGTGATGTGAAAGGTCGCGTGGTAGCGATTTTACTTAATGATGAAGTGAGATCGGCAGACCTTCTGGCCATTCTCAAGGCGCTGAAGGCCAAAGGCGTTCATGCCAAATTGCTCTACTCCCGAATGGGTGAAGTGACTGCGGATGACGGTACGGTGTTGCCTATAGCCGCTACCTTTGCCGGTGCACCTTCGCTGACGGTCGATGCGGTCATTGTCCCTTGCGGCAATATCGCGGATATCGCTGACAACGGCGATGCCAACTACTACCTGATGGAAGCCTACAAACACCTTAAACCGATTGCGCTGGCAGGAGACGCGCGCAAGTTTAAAGCAAGAATCAAGGTCGCTGATCAGGGTGAAGAAGGGATTGTGGAAGCTGACAGCGCCGATGGTAGTTTTATGGATGAACTGTTAACGCTGATGGCAGCACACCGCGTGTGGTCACGCATTCCTAAGATTGACAAAATTCCTGCCTGATGGGAGGCGGCGCAGTTGCGCCGCCTCAAATGATTTACATAGTGCGCTTTGTTTATGTCGGATGCGGCGTGAACGCCTTATCCGGCCTACAAAACTGTGCAAATTCAATATATTGCAGGAAAAACGTAGGCCTGATAAGCGAAGCGCATCAGGCAGTTTTGCGTTTGTCAGCAGTCTCAAGCGGCGCAGTTACGCCGCCTTTGTAGGAATTAATCGCCGGATGCAAGGTTCACGCCGCATCTGGCAAACATCCTCACTTACACATCCCGATAACACCCCAACCGATAACCACGCTGAGCGATAGCACCTTTCAACGACGCTGATGTCAACACATCCAGCTCCGTTAACCGCGGGAAGCAATAAGCACTCTGGCGAATCGTATTATCGATAAACGCCGGGTGGCACATCACTTCCAGAGAGCGCTCGCCGCGATGACTGGAGTCATCAAGCACTTGTAGGAACAGTGTCTCGCTAATCTCTTCACCATAAAACGCGCTACTGAATCCCTGCGAACTGCGCAGATTAGCCGGTAAATCACCATCGTTAGATAGCGGCTGACGGTCGATGCGCAACGCAATCCCCTCTTCAGCCGCAAACTTTGCCACAATCGGGAAAATCTGCGGGAACATATGCACATGATGATGGCTATCAAGATGCGTAGGTTTGCGTCCAAATAACTCAATGAAACGCAAATACTGACTGGCAAGCTCCTGAGTAATTTCTTCCAGCGGTAAAGCATCTTCTTCTGCCAACTGCCAGATCCATTTTCCCAGCACACCATCGCGAGTTAACCCCGGCATAGCTGTCAGTGGCTTGCCCATAGTAAGGACAAAGTGCATCCCTATGGCCAGACTCGGTTCATCAAGACTCAACTGCACCGCATGGTCAATAGCCTGCCCATTCACCAGCGCCGTCGTCGATGTGACAATCCCATTGCGACAGGCCTCGATAATGCCGTAGTTCTGACCTTTGCTTAAGCCAAAATCATCGGCATTAACAATCAGTAAGCGTTCCATAATCAGCCTCGGTTAATGTGCTTTTTTAAGCTCTGCGATGCAGTCGGCAAAATTTGGCAACCATTTCTCGTGCGCCAGAATCATCTCGCGTGCCAGCAGCTCAGCATCGCGATCGGAATGCACCAACGGACTAAGGTTTAGCGCCAGTAACACATCGTTAAACTCTCCGCTAAGTGCGGCGTTGCTGGCAGCAATCTCGAAGCCTTTAATGGTGTGAATCAGCCCCATCACTTTATCATCGAAATGCGTAATGCGCGGATGTGGCGTCGCGCCATCGCGCCCCAGCGTACAGGTCATTTCTACCGCCCAGTCTGCCGGAATATTATCAATATGCCCATGATGCGGGATATTAACGTAATGTTCAGCTTGCTTGTCGTTGTAGATAGCGTTGATCACTTCGCACGCTGCATCAGAGTAATAAGCCCCACCGCGCTGTTCCAGTTCTTTCGGCTTAACTTTCAACTCCGGGTTTTTATATAGCTCAAAAAGTTGTTTCTCGACTTTCTGTACTACCTGCGCTCGTGCGCCGCCTTTGTAGTATTCGCCCATTTCAATAGCCAGCATCTCTTTTTGCTTGAAGTAATAAAGCAAATAAGAACACGGCAACAGATTCATAGAACGAATTAAGCCTTCGCTAAATGGCAGATCGAAAATATTTTTAACGCCAGATGCTTTTAACTGCCCGGATGCCACACCATCAAGCAATTCGGCAAAGCGTGATTTGCCATTTACCAGCACATCCTTAATGAACACCATATGGTTGAGGCCGAACAGATCGATAGATAAATCATCGCTGTCTTTCAGCATCAGAACATCGCGAATAAACATCTTCATGCCGATCGGAATATTACACACGCCGATAAAGCGTTTAAATCCGGTATGACGATAAACGGCTTCAGTGACCATTCCCGCCGGGTTAGTGAAGTTAATCACCCATGCATTCGGACATAGTTCTTCGACATCTTTTACGATGTCAAAAATCACCGGAATGGTACGCAGACCTTTAAACAGACCGCCCGCACCGTTAGTTTCCTGACCAAGATAACCATGACTTAATGGAATACGTTCATCCAGTTCGCGCGCCGGTAATTGGCCAACGCGCAGTTGGGTAGTAACGAAATCAGCATCTTTCAATGCTTCGCGGCGATCCAGCGTTTTATAAAGCTTCATCGGGACGCCAGCGTTATCAATCATCCGTTGGCAGAGATCAAAAATAATATCCAGTTTCGCTTTACCACCTTCGACATCCACCAGCCATAATTCGCTGACCGGCAATTCGTGATAACGCTTAATAAATCCTTCCAGTAACTCCGGGGTATAGCTGCTCCCGCCACCAATAGTGACGACTTTTAATTTCTGGCTCATAATTTCTCCCTTCAGTACAGAATACTGATATCTGGCATATCTGCCCCCCGGACATAAATAATCCAGCAACAGGACAGATATGTGAATTGTCAGGTATAACGACTTACTGATTAAATTCAGTCAATTTCTTACGATAGCTCTTAGGCGTAAAGGATGTTAATTTCTTAAACGTTTTAATAAACAAGCTCGGGCTACTATAACCGGCCTCAAACGCAATATCCGTCACTGAATAGTTGGTCATTTCCAGTTGTTTTTTGGCAAAATTAATACGGATTTCATTAATAATCTGCATTGGCGTTTTACCATAGTATCGTTGAGTCGCTCGCGTCAAATATTCCTGTGATTTGGCTGACAACGTCACCATATTCTCCAGCGCCGATTCACTAAACTGCTCTTTATCATGCATCTTTTCTACCGTACTTTTCAGCCACTGCGGTATATCATCAATCACCTGTTCTTCGCGGTAATGACGTAAACGGTTAATGACATAAAAAGTAACCATCTCAACAAACTCTTCCAGCCCTGTTTCGCGGAAATTCAATGAAGAAATCACTGTTTCCACATAGGTGAGAAAAGCGTTATTGGTCCGGTATACCTGCGAAGCGACAAAGCAATAAGGCAACAACGGCAGGTAATGCTGCTCAAAAAAGCGTTTACTGATCCCAACGTTCAATATACGCGTGGCACCAAATTCATAAAAACTTTGATGGTGCGAACCTAACGGAATAAAAACAAAATCGCCCCGTTCCAGTAACACGCGCTTACCGTTAATCTCCTGGAAATAACGCCCGGTTAATACCAGAGTAAATTCATAATAGTCGTGCTGATGCAGTCCGCTGATACTCTCAGTTTTATTGTAGATAAACACATGGAAATTTTTGCCATTAAACAACTGCTGTTCTCGGGCAGTGGCAATTTCCGGCGCGTTAATCACTGGCTGCATCATCGACTCCTTATGCCTTCAGTTTTTCATGAAGCTCAATTAATTCAGTAATCAGTTCACGCGCAAGCATGGACGTCATTAAATGATCCTGAGCGTGGACCAGCACCAGACTCACTTTCATCTTACCTTCACCCGCATCGCCTTCAATCAGTTTCGTCTGTACCAGATGCGCTTCATTCAATGCCATCCGTGACTGATCCATCATGGCTTTTGCTGCGGCAAAATCGCCCTGCTTCGCCTGTTTCAGTGCCGCATACGCCAGGCTGCGCGCTTGTCCGGAGTTGATGATAAGCCCCATCACCACTTCTTCCAGCTCTTCAGCTTCCGTTTGCGTATCGGGAATGTTATCGAGATCCATCATACATCGTTCCTCTCTTTTCTTACCGGCACGATTACCCGTACCGGCATCGATTAAAATTTCAGTGCGTTAGCGATATCTTCTTCGCTCTCTTCTTTATCAATCGCATTTTGTGCTTTGTTAGCGACCACAACAAAGGGCAGATAAATTAACGTTGCGATGCCAAGGTTGAAGAGTGCGACCAGCAATGCGGCGACGCTACCGTTGGTATTAAAGAAGGCTCCCAGACCGGTTGGCATGGTCCACGGTGCAATATTGGTCACCGGAGGAATAATGCCCATGTAGTACGCTGCGAGGGTGATTGCCGCCAGAATCGGTTGTACCAGTACAAACGGGATAAACATCACCGGGTTCATGATAATTGGCAGACCAAACAGAATCGGTTCGTTAATCTGGAAGATGCCGGACGGCAGCGCCAGTTTTGCCACCTGACGATAATCAGCACGGCGAGAGGCGATAAAGATAGCCAGGATCAGGCCTAAAGTCGCACCACTGCCACCGAGGAAAATAAAGGAGTCCAGCATCGGCTTGGCCCAGATATGGAAGGTCTTACCGGCTGCCAGCGCCGCTTCGACGGAACCATATTGCTGATAGGTCGCGATATTTTCCAGCGCCCAAGGCGTCATAATGCCGTTGTCCAGTGCGGTCAGCGCCAGCGCACCATGAATACCGAAGAACCAGAGCAGTGGAACAAAGATCACATAGGCCCAGCCCACCACGCTACCCAACGATGCCAGTGGGGTTGAGATGGTATCCATAATGATCTGATGGAAGTTGGTGCCCCAGGTATTCAACGCCCAGGCAATAATCCCCATCACGGAAAGAATAATAAAGCCGGGGATTAATGCCGAGAAGGAACGCGATACTGAAGCAGGTACGCTGTCGGGCAATTTAATGACCCAATTGCGGTGGACAATAAAGGTAAACATTTCTGCCACCACCAGGCCAATAATAATCCCGGAGATGATATTCGCCCCACCTAACCAGTTTGCGCCAACCGCATAGGCCTCACCGACACTATATGGGGTGACGGTCATAAATGCTGCAACGGATAACAACCCGGCCGCCAGCGCATCGATTTTACGCTCTTCTGCCAGCGCCATGCCAATAAAGAACGGTGCCATTAAAGACATTATCCCTAATGTTCCGTTATATACGTTGCCGCCAATACCTTTCAGACCATTAAGTGTTTCAATGGTTGAGGCATCCAGGCGAATACCTAAGGAATAAAAAAACGACCCCTCCCCAAAGCTTAGAAAAACGTTGTTAATTAATACAAACATGGCCCCCGCAAGGGTTAACGGCATTAAGCGAATAAAGCCATTTTTGATTGCATTAACGTGTGGCTGCTTTCCTATTTTAACTGCAAAAGGGAGGAGTACCTTTTCAAGCGATGCAATAACATTACTCATAGAAAAATACCCTTAAAAACCGCAATTTAAATATTGCGGTATTGATTTATGAAATAACTCTTTGACGGGAAAATTTAAAATAAATTAATTTGCTGCGGCTTTTTTAATCGCTGCAACCGCAGCCTTAAGCACGCCTAAACCATCGACTTTGCCATAAAGCAGCGAGTCAATTACTTCAACCGGTTTGTTGGGTAACAAACGCTGGATTTCGGGCAACATATAAGCAATCTGCGGCCCTAATAACACGACATCGGCATTCTGACCTTTTTCACCAGCCAGTGTTTCCGGAAATGCTTCAATAATGACCGGAACTTCATATTTTTCTGCCTGTGCGCGCATTTTTGATACCAGTAAAGAGGTAGACATGCCCGCAGAACAAAACAGATAAATGTGTTTCTTTTCCATAAAACTGCCCTCATCGACGATTATCTGTCAGCCAGACACTCCGCAAGCCTTAACCTGCTTCCATGCTCTGGGTAACTTGCGAAACCAACATGACTTTTTTTGTGGCTGAAAGGAGTATACGGTATAGGCCTGAGCAATAGTATTTCTTTGACCTGATAAATTGTCTCTCCTTGACCTGTGGTTATGACCCTCTTCACATTTCGGTCAAATAATTCGCGAAGATAATTAAGAACTCAGGCCAAAAAAAACCGGCGCAATGGCCGGTTTCCGTTGTTACTCAAGCTTTCAGGCGAAGTGATTACTTCGTAGCCTGTGGATCAGTGTCGTATTCAGCACAGGTCTGATAACCGGAGTTGATGACATGTCCGGTATCATCTAACGCGACAAAGTAGGTTTCTGCTTTACCATCACGTTGACCCAGGATGTAGGTCTGGCAAGTACCACGAGCATGGATCATGCTCACTTCAGACGAAGGTTTACCCGCAATTTGTGCAACCTGCGCCCGGCTCATGCCTTTTTTGACGTCTTTCACCACAGGCTGTACAAACTGGTCTTTGGTACGATCATAAGCCGTACAACCCGCCAGCATGGTTAATACCGCCGCTGCACTCAGAATTCCTGCCATATTCTTGTTCATATTCCGTCCTCTTGTTTATCAGCGTGTTAGATAAGCCTGGAATACATTGGGCGCTTTTTCAAGCCCGTGAACGAAACGGCTCCGCTTTCAGAGGATTCCTGTATGACGTTTTAACCACCATTCAGCCCGCTGTCGCTTGTCGTTTCAGTAGCAACGGGTTAGCTTTAAGGAAGTTTTGTCTTTTCTGTCTGGAGGGGTTCAATGACATTGCAACAACAAATAATAAAGGCGCTGGGCGCAAAACCGCAGATTAATGCTGAAGAGGAAATTCGTCGTAGTATCGATTTTCTGAAAAGCTACCTGCAAACTTATCCGTTCATTAAATCACTGGTGCTCGGGATCAGCGGCGGTCAGGACTCCACGCTTGCCGGTAAGCTGTGCCAGATGGCGATTAATGAGCTGCGCCAGGAGACCGGCAACGAATCACTGCAATTTATTGCCGTACGCCTGCCCTATGGTGTTCAGGCCGACGAACAAGATTGCCAGGATGCCATTGCCTTTATTCAACCGGATCGCGTATTAACCGTTAATATCAAGGGCGCGGTATTGGCCAGCGAACAGGCGCTGCGCGAAGCGGGTATTGAATTAAGTGATTTTGTCCGTGGCAATGAAAAAGCGCGTGAGCGGATGAAAGCACAATATAGCATTGCGGGTATGACCAGCGGTGTCGTGGTGGGCACCGATCATGCTGCAGAAGCCATTACCGGATTCTTCACTAAATATGGTGACGGCGGTACGGATATTAATCCGCTGTATCGTCTCAACAAACGCCAGGGTAAACAGTTACTGGCGGCATTAGGTTGCCCGGAACACCTTTATAAGAAAGCCCCAACGGCCGATCTGGAAGATGATCGCCCTTCTCTGCCAGATGAAGTGGCACTCGGCGTGACCTATGACAATATCGACGACTATCTGGAAGGGAAAAACCTACCTGAACAGGTCGCCAGAACAATAGAGAACTGGTATCTGAAAACCGAACATAAACGCCGTCCGCCAATTACCGTTTTCGATGATTTCTGGAAAAAGTAATAATTTGCACATATTGGTTTGTGCGAAAAAGAGTACTTTGTTCACGCCGGATGCGGCGTGAACGCCTTACTCGACCTACAAAACTATGCAAATTCAATACATTGCAGGAGTCGAATAGGCCTGACAGGCGTAGCACGTCAGACGGTGTAACCTTTGTCATCGACCCGCCTCTTTTTTAATCGCTCTCCGCCTGTTACACTGGATAGATAACCAGCATTCGGAGTCAACAGTGGTACGGCGTTTAACTTCTCCGCGGCTCGAATTTGAAGCTGCGGCAATTTATGAATATCCCGAACATTTACGTTCATTCCTTAATGACTTACCCACCCGACCAGGGGTGTATCTGTTTCATGGCGAAAGTGACACCATGCCGCTCTATATCGGCAAAAGCGTTAATATCCGCAGTCGGGTGCTTTCTCATTTACGCACCCCGGATGAAGCCGCCATGCTACGGCAATCCCGGCGAATTAGCTGGATCTGCACCGCAGGCGAAATCGGCGCTCTGCTCCTTGAAGCGCGATTAATCAAAGAACAACAGCCGCTGTTTAATAAACGGTTGCGCCGCAATCGCCAGCTCTGTGCCCTGCAATTAAATGAAAAGCGCGTCGATGTGGTGTATGCCAAAGAGGTGGATTTTTCACGAGCCCCCAACTTGTTTGGCCTGTTTGCCAATAGGCGCGCAGCTTTGCAAGCATTGCAGAGCATCGCTGATGAACAAAAACTTTGTTATGGCCTGCTGGGACTGGAACCGTTAAGCCGCGGGCGTGCTTGTTTTCGTTCTGCATTAAAACGTTGCGCTGGGGCGTGTTGCGGTAAAGAGAGCCATGAGGAACATGCGCTACGTTTGCGCCAGTCTCTGGAACGTTTGCGAGTAGTTTGTTGGCCGTGGAATGGTGCGGTGGCGCTGAAAGAACAGCACCCGGAAATGACTCAATATCATATTATTCAAAACTGGCTGTGGCTGGGGGCGGTTAATTCGCTGGAAGAAGCGACAACGTTAATTCGGGCACCCGCCGGGTTTGATCACGACGGTTATAAAATTCTTTGTAAGCCGCTGCTTTCCGGTAACTATGAAATTACTGAACTTGATCCGGTGAATAACCAGCAAGCCAGTTGATTTCACTGAACAACAGTTTACCTTGCGGTTGTAAAAGCCGCAGGGTGTGCCTGCCATCGAACCAGCACGCGCCCTGGTCGGTAGTGAGCAGTTTATCGCCCAGTTGCCACGCGCCGTTAATCACAAACACCACCCCGCCGCGTGAGCCAAAGGTAGTAAACGTACGTTCGGCAATTCTGACTTTCGCCTTACAGACATCCAGGCGTGTCATGATGTTGAAATCCATCGACATCTGCCCTGCCGTCAGTTTCGCTTTAACCACCTGGTCCGCCGCAAAGGCAAAAGGCTGTAACGGCTTTAGGGTATGGTTAAAGCGGTCTGCGCTTTCAAGGAACATCTCGCCGCCTTCCAGCAACGTCACTATCCTTTCCATACCAGGAAACAAAGAAAACTCCCCATTCGCCGCGATGGATGCAATGCTGGCACGCCAGTAAAAATCACGTTTTGCCGGTGGGAAAGTGCAAATTTCGCGCGTTTCACCGGCAGCGTTTCGCCACAAATTCACCGACAATTTACGCATATCAAAGTATTCCATACTCGCTCCCGGCCCGTTCTTTTCATTGTTATCGTTCAGGTAACCGTGGATGGTTATCGGCAACTCGGGTGATTTACGTTAGTGGCGATCAGGCTTTTTTTGCATCTGTTTGAGAACAAAAAAGAAAACCGCCGATCCTGTCCACCGCATTACTGCAAGGTAGTGGACAAGACCGGCGGTCTTACGTTTTTTGGCTGAAAGATTATTCAGCAGTTGCAGGCATTTTACCTTTTGCCGCTGGACGTTCTGTCAGACGCTTCTCAAAATTAGCATTAAATTGCTTTTTCTGTTCCGGCGTCAGGATGTTGTAAATCTTGTTCTGGGTTTCCATGTGCGCCAGCATGTTAGCTTTGCGCTGTTCTTCCATTTTTGCGATCTGCGCTTCAGCTTTTGCTTTATCGAAGGTATCGCTGGCAATGATGTCATGCATTGCGCGGCGTTCTTCCAGCGGCGGACGTTTCATCTGGTCACGCTGGCCTTTCATGATTTCGCGGATCTGCTGTTTCTGCGCGTCGGTCAGGTTCAGGTCTTTGAACATCATGTCCTGATGCGGACCGAACTTGCCTTTGTGGTGCATCATCGGCTTCGCGTCAGCCGGTGCTGAGGTAGTGGTGTCTGCGGCATGGGCCAGGTTAGCCGCGCCAAGAGCCAAGGTAGAGGCAACAAACAGTGCAGTTAATTTACGCATATTCTATATCCTTCCTTTCAGTTATTTATTACGGCTTTCTTAAGTAGCGTGCCGTGTTGACGAGATTAACTTTACTGACTTTAGCGTCAATTAATCAGAGCAACGGTAAAACAATGAAAGTGTAAAAAACACTTTTGCGCCAATTATGGAGAAAAAAAGAAAATTTGATGGAGAGTAATGAGAGAATATTACAACACGATGATTTTGCAGAGATTATGAAGAACTATACCGGATGACTGGTGATAAATAAAGCAAATAACCAGGATTAATCTGTATTAATTTATAAGAAAGTAACTTAATACCCGCAGAATGATTTCTGCGGGTAAGTATTAGCTTATTTTTTCGAGCATTAATCCCGCGCGTAATCCCAACGCTACCAAAGGATTAGGGAATAACACATACTCTACATCATGGGTTACGGTAAAACGTTCCTCCCCGTCCTGCGCCAGCAATGTTCCTTTCTCAAACGGCATAAAATTCAGCGTGTCACTTGCCATATGCATTTCGAAGGACGGCGAGTGGCGAGTAATTTGCGAAACCACCCGATAACGGAGCGGCGGCGTTCTCACGATACCGACACTCTCACCAGATAGCAGCGCAGCAATTGCGCTGGCAGTGACTGCAAACTGGCGAAGATCGTTTTGTCCAAAGGGCAACGCTTTGCCGAGTTCCAGCGTACAGGCCAGCGCGCCAAAATGTCTGGCGCTGAAATGGGTAAACGTACCACCAGGCTCCTGATGGAATACCAGCGCCTCCAGCCCCGCCGCACCCAGCCACGTCAGAAATTTCTCGTCCCAGGGAATGTCGCGTTGCGGTAATACACCGAACTGCGGATGCAAGGAGCCACGAATTGCGGTATGTAGATCAAGGTGCCAGCGCACAGATTCTTTGCCCTGGTCATAAAAATCTTCCAGGCACTGCTCCAGTTCGCGCGCCCGACAGGTTTCCCCGCTTTCAGCAAATAGCTGCCAACGACCGCCAAACATTCGGTTCATATCGCTATGGCAATAACGTTTCCCTTGCTTCAGCGCAGGAGGATTCCCGAGGATCACCAGCAACCGCCAACGTAACGGGATCTCGCCGTGAGATATCGCGCCAAGCAACGCGTCCAGCATTTCCACAGGAGCCGTCTCATTACCGTGGATCCCCGCTGAAATCACCAGTGCGCCTTGCGGTGGCGTTAATGGCGTCAGTTCCAGCACGCCATCGCCCAGCCAGCGCCAGCGAACGCCGTTGATTTCTCGCTCGGTGATAACCGGTTTTTTACCCGTTAAGGTCAGAGCAAGAAAATTATCCATTTCCCCCTCCCTCGCGCTGGAACGGATAAACCGAACCGAGATTCAGTAATTGGCTCAATACATCCAGTGCTTCCCGCCCTTCGCGCAGCAATTGCGGGTCGGCCAGATCGGCAGCAGTAAGGCGATCGCGGTAGTAACGATCCACCCAGTCATTGAGCGCATTAAACAGCGTATCGTTCATCATCACCGCCGGATTCACCGCCCGGCGTTCTTCTTCTGTCAATACCACGCGCAACCGCAGGCACGCCGGGCCGCCGCCATTCGCCATGCTTTCACGTAAATCAAAGACTTTTAGTTCGCTAATCGGGTTGTCAGCGGCAAGGAGTTCATTGAGATAACCCCATACTCCGGCGTGTTTCCGACACTCCTGAGGCAGCACCAACATCATGGAACCATCATCGCGGCTCAGCAGTTGGCTGTTAAACAGATATGTAGACACCGCATCTGACACGGAAACCTGAGTCGCCGGAACTTCTATCGCCATAAAACCGTTCACCCGCGCACGCAGGCTTGCCAGTAACTGTGACTGGCGAGCGAACGCCTGTTGATGGCAAAACAGCACCTGGCGGTTACTCACGGCAATCACGTCATTATGAAAAACGCCCTGGTCGATAACGTCCGGGTTTTGCTGGGCGAAAATCACCTGTTGGGGATTCACCTGATTCAGCCTTGCCACCGCCTCGCTGGCTTCGCGAGTCTGCCGCGCCGGATAACGGGAAGGCCGGGTATCATTGCCTTCTTCTCGCCCGTAGACAAAAAGTTGCATACCCGGTTCACCGTAATGACCGCCGAGACGATTGTGGTTTGCCGCCCCCTCATCACCGAGCAACGCTACCTGCGGCAACGCCGAATGGACACTAAATTTCTCTTCGTCGTTAAAAATCGCTTTTAACAACGATTCGGTGACGGGGGCTTCCAGCGAACGGTGAAATTTATTGTTCAGGTTGGCAACGGTGAGATGCACTTTGCCATCCAGCGTATCGGCAGATGGCGCGATCGTTGCCGCATTGGCTACCCACATTGGCGAAGCGGAGCTGACGCTGGAAAGCCAGTGCGGTGCCTGGCGGGCAACCTTTTCCAGTACCTGCTCATCGCTGCCGCTGAATCCCAACTGACGCAGCACCGGAATAAACGGACGCTCGTGCGGCGGGATCACCGCCTGGGGGAATCCCGCGTCGGCAAGGGCTTTCATTTTCAGTAAGCCCTGCTTCGCCGCCAGTCGCGGGTTAGAGACCTGAAAACGGTGACGGGTGGAGGCTTCATTACCAAACGACAGGCCCGCGTAATGATGCGTCAGCCCTACCAGCCCGTCGAAATTGATTTCCCAGGCGTTCATCGCACCACCTCATCGGAAAAATCCAGCCCGGGGTTAAGCGTTGCGGGCAATGTTAACGAGTCCGACTCCAGACTTGCCATCGGCCAGGCACAATAATCTGCGGCATACCAGGCGCTGGGGCGATGGTTACCGGAAGCGCCAATGCCGCCGAATGGCGCGGTACTGGCAGCACCGGTAAGCGGTTTGTTCCAGTTAACAATCCCCGCCCGTGCCTCCAGCAACAGTTGATCGAATTTTTCCCGCTCGGGGGAAACCAGACCGCAAGAGAGGCCGAAGCGAGTGTTATTCGCCATTCGAATCGCTTCATCGAAATTGTCATAACGCCAGACGCGCAATAACGGCCCAAACACTTCTTCATCCGGCACGCCAGTAACGCCTGTCATTTCAATGATCCCCGGCGTCAGCAACGATGTCCCTGCTTGTAATAAGCGCGGCGCAAGCAGGGTCCGTCCGCCCATCGCCTCCAGTTCCTGCCAGGCAGTAACCACCTGCTGTGCGGCCTGCTCAGAAATCAGCCCGCCAATAAACGGCTGCGGTTCGTCATCCCAACGGCCCGGCGTTAACCGCTGGCTGACGGCAACCAGGCGAGCAAGAAATGCATCGCCCTGCGTTCCACTTTTCAGCAATAAACGGCGGGCGCAGGTGCAGCGTTGCCCGGCAGTGACAAACGCCGACTGAATGGTCAGATGGACAGCGGCATCGATATCCGCCACCTCATCGATAATTAGCGGGTTATTACCGCCCATCTCAAGGGCGAGAATTTTCTCCGGCTGACCGGAAAGCTGGCGATGCAGCTGGTAGCCGGTATTGGCGCTGCCGGTAAACAGCAAGCCGTCGAGATCCTCCAGCGCACTCAGCGCCTGACCCGTTTCACGCCCGCCCTGCACCAGGTTCAGCACGCCCGGCGGCAAGCCAGCCTGCTGCCATAAACGCATTACCGCTTCGCCACTCCACGGTGTCAGTTCGCTGGGTTTAAAGATAATGGTGTTACCTGCCAGCAATGCCGGAACGATATGTCCGTTCGGTAAATGACCGGGGAAATTATACGGCCCAAACACCGCCAGCACGCCGTGCGGGCGATGTCGCAGGCTCGCCGCGCCGTCCGGCATTTCACTACGCTGCTCGCCGGTACGAACGTGATACGCCTTAATTGATATCGCGATTTTATTGATCATCGCCATCACTTCGGTTGCCGCTTCCCAGCGCGGCTTACCCGTTTCTCTGGCAATAATCGCGGTTAATTCGGCTTTATTGCTTTCCAGCAATCCGGCAAAGCGTTCAACTCTTACCTGACGATCGCCAAAGGAGAGACGCGCCCAGCGCGGAAACGCCGCACGGGCAGCCCGACAAGCCTGCCCGACCTGAGCGGCATCGGCATCATTGCCTTGCCATAACACCTCGCCCGATACCGGATTACGCTTCACACGCGATGCGCCCTGGCCCGTAACCCAGTCACCATTGATCCATAAAGTCATGCTGTTTTCTCCTCTGCGCACAGGCGCACCAGACGAACGCGATCCCCGGCGTGGCATTTGAGAGCATCCAGTTGTGCAGCGGTTAATATCAAACGCTCGGTCGCTGGATCGGTACGCACCAGCACCACGCGGAAATGGTGATAATTTTCATTGGCGACCAGGCAGGCCGGGAATTCGCCCTGCGCAGGCTGCCCTTCTGCCACTTCCACCAGCCGACTTTTACGGATGGCGCGCACGCGGTCGATATCACATTCAAGTGTCGGCCCGCCGTCAAAGATGTCGATATAGTTACGGTAGCGAAAACCTTCTTTCTCCAGCACCGCACGGGCAGGCGCGGTTTGCGGATGTACCTGACCGATGACGTCCTGGGCTTCCTGGGATAAAAAGTGGGTATAGATCGGATGTTTCGGCATCAGTTCTGCAATAAACGCCTTTTGCCCGGTGCCGCAGAGAAAATCGGCGCGGCTAAAATCCATCGAAAAGAAGCGTTTACCGAGGCTTTGCCAGAACGGTGAATAGCCGTGTTCGTCAATCACCCCGCGCATTTCAGCAACCACTTTGTCATTAAACTTGTCGCGAAAAGCCGCCATAAACATAAAGCGCGATTTCGACAGCAAATAGCCGTTGCCCTCTTTGCGCCACTCCGGGTCGAGAAACAGCGTGCACAGCTCGCTGCTGCCGGTGTGATCGTTACTGAGAAACAGCGTCGGCAATGCGTTATAGACATTCAGCTCTTTTGAGGCGTGAACCAACGTGCCGACGCGATAGTTGTACCAGGGATCGTTCAGCCCAACTGCCACCTCAATGGCACAAATCCCCGCCACTGTGCCTGTCTCGCTATCTTCCAGCACGAACACATAGCCCTGCTCACTTTTGGGCAGTTCGCCTTGCCAGGTTTTGATTGCCCTTTCGATACGCGCCGAAAGCGTGGCTTCATTGGCGGGAAGCGACGTCAGGCCGCCGCCCGTTTTGCTGGCAAGCTGCATTAACGCTGAGACATCAGTGCGTTCAACGGGACGGATGACCATCATGATGAACCTCCGCTCACAAAGCGTTCACAGGCCACAGCAAAACGATCCAGCCCGGTCGTCACCTCTTCTTCGCTGACATTGAGCGCAGGCGCAAAACGCACCACATTGCCACCCGCAATCAGTACCATCACGCCCGCTTTCGCCGCCTCCTGAGAAATTTGTTTCGCTTGCCCGGCGTAATCCGCATTCAGCACACAGCCAATCAGCAGACCTAATCCGCGAATTTCACTGAACAAACCGCAGCGGTGATTAATGGTATTAAGACGCTCAACAAACCAGTCGTGACGCTGTTTAACGCCATTAAGCATCTCTGGCGTGTTGATGAGATCCAGCACTTTACCTGCCACCGCCGAGGCCAGCGGATTACCGCCATAAGTGGTACCATGTGTGCCCACGGTCATCACGCTGGCGCATTCTTCGGTTGCCAACAGAGCGCCAACGGGGAAACCGCCGCCCAGTGCTTTGGCGGTAGTTAACAGATCGGGCGTCACGCCGTAGTGCATATAGGCATACAGTTCCCCGGTGCGCCCGACGCCGGTTTGTACTTCATCAAAAATCAACAGCGCATTGTGGCGGTCACACAATTCACGCAGACCTTGTAAAAATGCGTTGCTTGCTGGCACCACACCGCCTTCCCCCTGGATGGGTTCGACAATCACCGCACAGGTAGAGTCGTCAATCAGCGCGCTGGCAGAGTTAATATCGTTATATGCGGCATGACGAATATCCGGCGGCAGTGGCGCAAAATCCTGTGAATAGGCTGGCTGACCGCCCGCACTGACGGTAAACAGCGTGCGACCATGAAACGCATTTTTAAACGCCACGATACCGCTCTTATGGCTGCCGTAGCGGTCGTGAGCGAATTTACGCGCCAGTTTTAGCGCCGCTTCGTTGGCTTCCGCACCGGAGTTACAAAAGAAGACGCGATAGGCAAACGTGGCGTCGATCAATTTTTTCGCCAGTCGCAGTACCGGCTCGTTGGTGTAACCGTTGCCGGTATGCCAGAACTTACTCGCCTGTTCGTTCAGCGCCTCACGCAGTTCCGGATGCGCATGGCCCAGCGCGTTCACCGCAATGCCACCCGCGAAGTCGATATACTCTTTCCCCTGCTGATCCCACAAGCGCGAACCTTCGCCACGTACCGGTATAAACGGTGCCGGAGCGTAAACAGGTATCATCCATTCATCAAAGTTTTCACGCGTAATTGGCTGAGACATAGCGACCTCTACAGTAAATAATTCGTTATTTATATGTTAATAATAAGTAATGTTTGCGCTGTAAATGTAGATTGCAGGGTTCGTGCCAGCCAGTGATAAAAGTGCATAAACGGCGGAGGCTAACTGGAAATCAAGGAGTTATAACCAAACCATATGCATTTAAAGTGCATATAAAGTGAATACGTTTGCGATGTGGGTGAATAAAAAGAATAAAAAACGCAATGTTATGCAGAAGTAAAATATAATTCTGGAATTGTGATCATTGACGAAATTTACTGGAAATTACTGCGCCATTCTGACGCAACGCGCACCAAAAGCGGGCATTTTTTGCGCCATCGTTGACATCATTAACAACCATCGATCAAATCACTTAACAACAGGCGGTACGCAAAGCGAAATTCTGCTACCATCCACGCACTCTTTATCTGAATAAATGGCAGCGACTATGAAATTTGTCTCTTTTAATATCAACGGCCTGCGCGCCAGACCTCACCAGCTTGAAGCCATCGTCGAAAAGCACCAACCGGATGTGATTGGCCTGCAGGAGACAAAAGTTCATGACGATATGTTTCCGCTCGAAGAGGTGGCGAAGCTCGGCTACAACGTGTTTTATCACGGGCAGAAAGGCCATTATGGCGTGGCGCTGATGACCAAAGAGACGCCGATTGCCGTGCGTCGCGGCTTTCCCGGTGACGACGAAGAGGCGCAACGGCGGATTATTATGGCGGAAATCCCCTCGCCGCTGGGCAATGTCACCGTGATCAACGGTTACTTCCCGCAGGGTGAAAGCCGCGACCATCCGATAAAATTCCCGGCAAAGGCGCAGTTTTATCAGAATCTGCAAAACTATCTGGAAACCGAACTCAAGCGTGAAAATCCGGTGCTGATTATGGGCGATATGAATATCAGTCCTGGCGACCTGGATATTGGCATTGGCGAAGAGAACCGTAAGCGCTGGCTGCGTACCGGAAAATGTTCTTTCCTTCCGGAGGAACGCGAATGGATGGAGAGACTGATGAGCTGGGGATTGGTTGATACCTTCCGCCATGCGAATCCGCAAACAGCCGATCGTTTCTCATGGTTTGATTACCGCTCAAAAGGTTTTGACGATAACCGTGGTCTGCGCATCGACCTGCTTCTCGCCAGCCAACCGCTGGCAGAATGTTGCGTAGAAACCGGCATCGACTATGAAATCCGCAGCATGGAAAAACCGTCCGATCACGCCCCCGTCTGGGCGACCTTCCGCCGCTAATTTAGCTGTTCTCCTGGCTCAAACTGGGTCAGGAGAATTAACCTTGAGAAAAATCAACAAACTGTCAGTAATGATTTGTTGCCTGCCGTCCTTTGTTATACCGTCACTGCGTTTTTAGTTGTCTGACCACTTCTCTATTATCAAGTTTGATATAGGAAACTCCACGATGAACGCTGAGCGTAAATTTCTTTTTGCCTGTCTTATTTTTGCGCTGGTCATTTACGCTATCCACGCTTTCGGTTTATTCGAGCTGCTCACCGATTTACCTCACTTACTGACACTCATTCGCCAGAGCGGATTGTTCGGTTATAGCCTCTATATTCTGTTATTCATCATTGCCACCCTCTTTCTGTTACCAGGAAGCATACTGGTGATCGCTGGAGGAATAGTTTTTGGCCCGCTCTTAGGGACACTACTATCATTAATTGCCGCCACGCTGGCCTCCTCGTGCTCATTCCTGCTGGCGCGCTGGCTGGGACGTGATTTACTGCTGAAATACGTTGGCCATAGCCATACCTTTCAGGCCATTGAAAAAGGCATTGCGCGTAACGGTATTGATTTTCTTATTCTGACCCGCTTAATCCCGTTGTTTCCTTACAATATTCAAAATTACGCTTACGGATTAACCACAATCGCCTTCTGGCCTTATACCCTTATTTCAGCACTCACGACTCTGCCCGGTATTGTTATTTATACCGTGATGGCAAGCGATCTCGCCAATGAAGGCATTACGCTGCGCTTTATTTTACAACTCTGTCTGGCGGGCCTGGCGCTGTTTATTCTCGTCCAGCTCGCAAAACTCTACGCCCGACACAAACATGTGGATCTGTCTGCTTCGCGCCGCAGCCCACTTACTCACCCCAAAAATGAAGGATAGAACGATGTTGCAACATTATTCAGTGTCATGGAAAAAAGGACTGACTGCACTCTGCTTACTGGCTGTTGCTGGGCTTAGCGGCTGCGATCAAAAAGAGAATGCGGCGGCAAAAGTGGAATACGACGGACTTTCGAACAGCCAACCGCTGCGTGTCGATGCCAATAACCATACGGTAACCATGCTGGTGCAAATTAATGGTCGTTTTCTCACCGACGACACTCGTCACGGTATTGTGTTTAAAGATGGCTCCAACGGACATAAATCGCTGTTTATGGGTTATGCGACCCCGAAAGCATTTTATGAAGCCCTGAAAGAGGCAGGTGGTACACCGGGCGAAAACATGACGATGGATAATAAAGAAACGACCCACGTCGCAGGTAGCAAACTGGATATTTCGGTCAACTGGCAAGGGGCGGCAAAAGCGTATTCCTTCGATGAAGTGATTGTTGACAGTAATGGCAAGAAACTGGACATGCGCTTTGGCGGTAATTTAACGGCAGCAGAAGAGAAGAAAACGGGCTGCCTGGTGTGTCTGGATAGCTGCCCGGTCGGCATCGTCAGCAATGCAACATACACTTATGGTGCGGTTGAAAAACGAGGTGAAGTTAAATTCAAAGGCAATGCCTCGGTTCTCCCGGCGGATAACACGCTGGCAACGGTTACCTTTAAAATCACCGAATAAAGCCAGGATAAAGGATGATGAAGATGCAATCGCGAAAAATCTGGTACTACCGTATAACCCTCATCATCCTGTTGTTCGCTATGCTGCTGGCATGGGCGCTGCTTCCCGGCGTCCATGAGTTTATCAATCGCAGCGTTGCGGCGTTTGCCGCCGTGGACCAACAGGGTATAGAACGCTTTATTCAGTCTTACGGCGCACTAGCGGCAGTTGTCTCGTTCTTGTTGATGATTTTACAGGCCATTGCTGCACCGCTACCTGCGTTTTTGATCACCTTTGCCAATGCGTCGCTGTTTGGCGCGTTCTGGGGCGGCTTGCTGTCGTGGACCAGTTCGATGGCGGGCGCTGCGCTGTGCTTTTTTATCGCCAGAGTGATGGGCCGCGAAGTGGTGGAAAAATTAACCGGCAAAACCGTACTTGACAGTATGGACGGCTTTTTCACTCGCTACGGCAAACACACCATCCTGGTCTGTCGGTTATTGCCTTTTGTCCCTTTCGATCCAATCAGCTATGCTGCCGGTTTGACTTCAATACGTTTTCGCTCGTTTTTTATCGCCACCGGGCTTGGTCAATTACCGGCGACTATTGTTTATTCCTGGGCGGGCAGCATGTTAACAGGCGGAACTTTCTGGTTTGTCACCGGACTGTTTATTCTGTTTGCCCTGACCGTGGTGATTTTTATGGCGAAGAAAATATGGCTTGAGCGCCAGAAGAGGAATGCCTGATGGGTTTACCGCCGCTTAGCAAAATTCCTTTCATTTTACGTCCGCAGGCGTGGCTGCATCGTCGCCATTACGGCGAGGTGCTAAGCCCCATTCGCTGGTGGGGGCGAATTCCGTTTATCTTTTATCTGGTGTCGATGTTTGTCGGCTGGCTGGAGCGCAAACGCTCACCGCTGGATCCGGTAGTGCGATCGCTTGTCAGCGCGCGCATTGCGCAAATGTGTCTGTGTGAGTTTTGCGTGGATATCACCAGTATGAAAGTCGCCGAGCGCACTGGCAGCACCGATAAACTGCTGGCAGTGGCTGACTGGCGGCAAAGCCCGCTCTTTAGCGATGAAGAACGGCTGGTGCTGGAGTACGCCGAAGCCGCAAGCGTAACGCCGCCAACGGTCGATGATGCCCTGCGCGCCCGACTGGCTGCGCATTTTGACGCCCAGGCGCTCACCGAACTGACGGCATTGATCGGCCTGCAAAACCTGTCAGCCCGTTTTAATTCTGCCATGGACATTCCCGCTCAGGGGCTGTGCCGTATTCCTGAAAACGTTCTTAAGGAGAGATGATGCGCCATTGTGGGTGGTTGCTGGGATTGTTATCGCTGTTTTCTTTGGCAACACATGCCAGTGACTGGCAGGAAATCAAAAACGACGCCAAAGGGCAAACCGTCTGGTTTAACGCCTGGGGCGGCGATACCGCAATTAACCGCTATCTCGACTGGGTTAGCGGCGAGATGAAAACCCATTACGCTATAAACCTGAAGATTGTTCGTCTGGCGGATGCCGCAGACGCGGTGAAGCGCATTCAGACCGAAGCCGCAGCCGGACGTAAAACGGGCGGCTCGGTGGATCTGCTCTGGGTGAACGGCGAAAACTTCCGCACCTTAAAAGAGGCCAATTTATTACAAACGGGCTGGGCGGAGACTCTGCCCAACTGGCGCTATGTCGATACACAGCTTCCGGTGCGGGAAGATTTTTCAGTGCCTACAGAAGGGGCTGAATCGCCCTGGGGCGGCGCACAACTGACGTTTATCGCCCGCCGCGATGTTACGCCACAGCCACCACAAACGCCGCAAGCCTTACTGGAGTTTGCTAAAGCCAATCCCGGCACGGTTACCTATCCGCGCCCACCGGACTTTACCGGCACGGCGTTTCTTGAACAGTTGCTGATTATGCTAACGCCAGATCCCACAGCATTAAAAGAAGCGCCGGACGATGCGACTTTCGCCCGCGTCACTGCGCCCTTGTGGCAATATCTTGATGCACTGCATCCGTATTTGTGGCGCAAAGGAAAGGATTTCCCGCCTTCGCCCGCGCGGATGGATGCTCTGCTGAAAGCTAACACATTGCGCCTGTCGCTGACCTTTAACCCTGCACATGCGCAGCAAAAAATCGCCAGCGGCGATTTGCCTGCAAGCAGTTACAGTTTTGGTTTTCGCGAGGGGATGATTGGCAACGTCCATTTCGTCACCATTCCTGCCAACGCGAATGCCAGTGCTGCGGCGAAGGTAGTTGCCAATTTCCTGCTCTCACCCGATGCGCAACTGCGTAAAGCAGATCCCGCTGTCTGGGGCGATCCTTCTGTTCTCGATCCGCAAAAACTGCCTGACGGGCAGCGCGAATCATTGCAATCGAGAATGCCGCAGGATCTGCCGCCGGTACTGGCTGAACCGCACGCAGGTTGGGTAAATGCGCTGGAACAAGAATGGCTACACCGTTACGGTACGCATTAATCTTTTTGCTGTGGGCGATGATGGCGGTGATTTATGCACCGCTGATCCCGGCAGTTCTCACGCTGATATCGCCTGCTTTGTCGTTGACGCACTGGCAGGCGTTATTTGCCGATCCACAGTTACCGCAGGCATTACTGGCAACGCTGGTGTCGACAACCATTGCGGCGGTCGGGGCGTTGTTGATTGCCCTGCTGGTGATTGTGGCGTTGTGGCCAGGGCCGAAATGGCAGCGTATGTGCGCCCGGCTGCCGTGGCTGCTCGCCATTCCCCATATGGCTTTTGCCACCAGCGCCCTTCTGCTCTTTGCTGACGGAGGGCTGCTTTATGACTATTTCCCGTATTTCACTCCGCCAATGGACCGATTTGGCATCGGTCTGGGCCTCACCCTCGCAGTGAAAGAAAGCGCATTTCTGCTGTGGATCTTAGCGGCAGTATTGAGCGAAAAACGGCTGTTGCAGCAAGTTATTGTACTGGATTCGCTGGGCTACAGCCGCTGGCAATGCCTGAACTGGCTGCTGTTGCCCTCTGTCGCGCCTGCGCTGGCAATGGCGATGCTGGCGATTGTGGCCTGGTCGCTGTCGGTCGTGGATGTGGCGATTATCCTTGGGCCAGGTAATCCCCCGACGCTGGCGGTAATTAGCTGGCAGTGGTTAACTCAGGGCGACGCCGATCAACAAACGAAAGGTGCACTCGCCAGCCTGCTGCTGATGCTGTTACTCGCCGCCTACGTTTTGCTGGGCTATCTGCTATGGCGTGGCTGGCGGCGTACTATTCCCCGCGTAGATGGCGTTCGTAAGCCTGCCACGCCTTTATTGCCAGGCAATACGCTGGCGAGTTTTTTACCCTTAACCGGTGTGCTGTGTGTGGTTCTGCTGGCGATCCTCGCGGATCAGTCGACGATCAATAGTGAAGCGCTCATCAACAGCCTGACAATGGGGCTGGTGGCGGCATTCATCGCTTTGCTCCTGTTACTGCTGTGGCTGGAATGGGGGCCACAACGTCGCCGGTTGTGGCTATGGTTGCCCATTTTATTACCCGCTCTGCCGCTGGTAGCGGGCCAGTACACGCTGGCGCTATGGCTAAACCTGGATGGAAGCTGGACGGCGGTGGTCTGGGGGTATCTGCTGTGGGTAATGCCGTGGATGCTGTTTATCCTGCAACCCGCCTGGCAGCGCATTGATTCACGGTTAATTTTGATTGCGCAAACACTGGGCTGGGCGCGGGGCGTTTTCCGACGCTCACCACTGAAGCGGTGGCATTAAGCAGCGGCGGCAGCAACGGCATTCTCGCCGCCCAGGCTTTATGGCAACTGCTATTACCGCTTATTATTTTTGCCCTGACCGCGTTAGTCGCAAAATGGGTAGGTTATGTCAGACAAGGACTCCGCTAATGCTCTGCGTGAAAAATGTTTCGCTACGTTTACCAGAAAGCCGCTTGCTGACAAACGTTAACTTTACGGTGGATAAAGGTGACATTGTCACGTTAATGGGGCCGTCTGGCTGTGGAAAATCCACTCTGTTTTCATGGATGATTGGTGGACTGGCCGGACAGTTTTCTTGTACAGGGGAGCTATGGCTCAATGAGCAACGGATTGACATGCTACCCACCGCACAGCGTCAGATTGGCATTCTTTTCCAGGATGCACTGTTATTTGACCAGTTCAGCGTCGGGCAAAATTTACTGCTGGCGCTACCGGCGACACTTAAAGGGAATGCCCGACGTAATGCCGTGAATGATGCACTTGAGCGTTCAGGCCTTGACGGAGCTTTCCATCAGGATCCTGCTACTTTGTCTGGCGGTCAGCGAGCGCGCGTTGCTCTGCTACGCGCCCTTCTCGCCCAGCCAAAAGCGTTACTCCTGGATGAGCCATTCAGCCGTCTAGATGTGGCTCTGCGCGATAATTTTCGCCAGTGGGTGTTCAGCGAAGTTCGCGCCCAGGCGATCCCCGTCGTTCAGGTAACGCACGATCTCCAGGATGTTCCTGCTGATAGTTCTGTTCTGGATATGGCGCAGTGGTCAGAAAATTACAACAAACTGCGATAACGCAAAGTTTTTCTCAATGCGTCAGTTCAGAATGGCGCACTCAAAACTACAATGTCGGGATTTTCGATGAAACGTGTTTCTCAAATGACCGCGCTGGCAATGGCTTTAGGGCTGGCTTGCGCTTCTTCGTGGGCCGCTGAACTGGCGAAGCCTCTTACACTTGACCAGCTTCAACAACAAAATGGCAAAGCGATAGATACTCGCCCCAGCGCGTTTTATAACGGCTGGCCACAAACCTTAAATGGCCCTTCTGGTCATGAACCTGCCGCCTTAAACCTCTCTGCTAACTGGCTCGACAAAATGAGCACCGAACAGCTCAACGAGTGGATCAAGCAACATAACCTGAAAGCCGATGCTCCGGTGGCGCTGTACGGTAATGACAAAGATGTCGACGCCGTCAAAAAGCGACTGCAAAAAGCAGGTTTTACGCATATCTCCATTCTGAGTGACGCGCTAAGCGAACCTTCCCGTCTGCAAAAACTGCCGCATTTTGAGCAGCTGGTTTATCCGCAATGGCTGCACGACCTGCAACAAGGTAAAGAGGTTACGGCGAAACCTGCCGGTGACTGGAAAGTCATTGAAGCGGCCTGGGGCGCTCCTAAGCTTTACCTTATCAGCCATATTCCCGGCGCTGACTACATCGATACCAACGAAGTGGAAAGCGAACCGCTGTGGAACAAAGTTTCTGATGAACAACTAAAAGCGATGCTGGCAAAACACGGCATTCGCCATGACACCACGGTCATTCTGTACGGGCGTGACGTATACGCTGCAGCGCGTGTGGCACAAATTATGCTCTACGCTGGCGTGAAAGATGTCCGCCTGCTGGACGGCGGCTGGCAAACCTGGTCCGACGCGGGACTGCCCGTTGAGCGCGGAACGCCACCGAAAGTGAAAGCGGAACCGGATTTCGGCGTGAAGATCCCGGCACAACCGCAACTGATGCTTGATATGGAACAGGCGCGTGGACTGCTGCATCGCCAGGATGCCTCGCTGGTGAGCATTCGTTCGTGGCCAGAATTTATCGGTACGACCAGCGGTTACAGCTATATTAAACCAAAAGGTGAAATAGCCGGAGCACGTTGGGGACACGCTGGTAGCGACTCGACGCATATGGAAGATTTCCATAACCCGGATGGCACCATGCGTAGCGCCGATGATATTACCGCCATGTGGAAAGCATGGAATATCAAGCCAGATCAGCAAGTTTCATTCTACTGCGGCACCGGCTGGCGCGCGTCCGAAACCTTTATGTACGCACGCGCAATGGGCTGGAATAACGTCTCCGTTTATGACGGTGGCTGGTACGAATGGAGCAGCGATCCAAAAAATCCGGTAGCAACCGGTGAACGCGGCCCGGACAGCAGTAAATAACATTGCAATTACTGACGCTGGAGCGACTTCAGCGTCAGATACCCACTCCACACCCGCGTAAAGGTCGTCATCCAGCACAACGCACCAAATACCCACGCAAACCACGGAAAACAGGCCGGAAAGAGGCAACTCAGAACAAACAGCAAAATCGTCTCGCTGCCTTCGGTTAAGCCGCCCAGATAATAAAACGATTTATGCGCATAACCGGGATTATCAATCTGATGTTTCGCCGCCAGCGCAGCAAAAGCGAGAAAACTGCTGCCCGTGCCGATAAACGCAAACAGCAGCCAGCCTCCGGCCAGCGCGTTTTGCTCCGGTGCGGCGAGGATAAACCCAAAAGGCACCATCGCGTAAAAAAGAAAATCGAGAGAAATATCGAGAAAGCCGCCCGCGTCGGTAAGCCCTCTGCGCCGCGCCAGCGCACCGTCCAGACCATCAAGCAGACGATTCAACAAAATGACGATTAGCGCCGCCAGATACCAGCCCAGCGCCAGAAAAGGCAGTGCCAGCACGCCGATGGCAAATCCCATTAATGTTAAACCATCTGGCGTAATGCCCGGTTTATCAAGAACCCGCACGCACTGATGCAACAACGGTTTAATCCGGGGATGAAGATGGCGGTCTAGCACAGGCACTCCTTAAATATAAAGCCTTTCCGATTGAGCAACAGTGCGGATATTATGGCATTTTTCGCTTATCTGCCCGTGTGTAATTTATGAAAATGATTGAAGTTGTTGCCGCCATCATTGAACGTGATGGCAAAATTTTACTCGCGCAACGCCCCGCCCAGAGCGATCAGGCGGGATTATGGGAGTTTGCCGGTGGTAAAGTCGAGCCGGATGAAAGCCAGCGGCAGGCGCTGGTGCGTGAGTTAAACGAAGAACTGGGCATCGAAGCAACTGTTGGTGACTATGTTGCCAGCCATCAGCGAGAAGTTTCGGGGCGGATTATCCATCTTCATGCCTGGCACGTACCCGACTTCCACGGGACGTTACAGGCACATGAACATCAGGCGCTGGTCTGGTGCTCACCTGAAGAGGCGCTGCAATATCCGCTGGCCCCTGCTGACATTCCATTATTAGAGGCGTTTATGGCTTTACGCGCCGCCAGACCAGCGGATTAGTGCTAAGGGTTTTGTCATCCCGTTGGCATTGCAGCAGTATTCCTTCGGCTTTAATTACCGCCCCTTCAGAATAATTTTGATCCTGATAAACGCAGCACTGAGTACAGGGCTGCGCTGACTGCCCGCCTGAACTGAACACTTCTGGCGGTACGTTTACCTCCACGTCCGGATGATAATGCGGGTTAGCCAGTGTAATTAATGGAAATGCTAATACTACGGCGATCAATGCTCGACTCACAGGGAACTCCTTAACGTTATTGTCTCTTCTACAGATAACGGTAGCCGGGCGGCAAAACTTTAGCGTCTGAGTTATCGCATTTGGTTATGAGATTACTCTCGTTATTAATTTGCTTTCCTGGGTCATTTTTTTCTTGCTTACCGTCACATTCTTGATGGTATAGTCGAAAACTGCAAAAGCACATGACATAAACAACATAAGCATAATCGTATTAATATATAAGGGTTTTATATCTATGGATCAGACATATTCTCTGGAGTCATTCCTCAACCATGTCCAAAAGCGCGACCCGAATCAAACCGAGTTCGCGCAAGCCGTTCGTGAAGTAATGACCACACTCTGGCCTTTTCTTGAACAAAATCCAAAATATCGCCAGATGTCATTACTGGAGCGTCTGGTTGAACCGGAGCGCGTGATCCAGTTTCGCGTGGTATGGGTTGATGATCGCAACCAGGTGCAGGTCAACCGCGCATGGCGCGTGCAATTCAGCTCCGCTATCGGTCCGTACAAAGGCGGTATGCGCTTCCACCCTTCAGTAAACCTTTCCATTCTCAAATTCCTCGGCTTCGAGCAAACCTTTAAAAATGCCCTGACAACCCTGCCGATGGGCGGTGGTAAAGGCGGCAGCGATTTCGACCCGAAAGGGAAAAGCGAAGGCGAAGTTATGCGTTTTTGCCAGGCGCTGATGACTGAACTGTATCGCCACCTGGGCGCGGATACTGACGTTCCGGCAGGTGATATCGGCGTTGGTGGTCGTGAAGTCGGCTTTATGGCGGGGATGATGAAAAAGCTCTCCAACAATACCGCCTGCGTCTTCACCGGTAAGGGCCTTTCATTTGGCGGCAGTCTTATTCGCCCGGAAGCTACCGGCTACGGTCTGGTTTATTTCACCGAAGCAATGCTAAAACGCCACGGTATGGGTTTTGAAGGGATGCGAGTTTCCGTTTCTGGCTCCGGCAACGTCGCCCAATACGCTATCGAAAAAGCGATGGAATTTGGTGCTCGTGTGATCACTGCGTCAGACTCCAGCGGCACTGTAGTTGATGAAAGCGGATTCACGAAAGAGAAACTGGCACGTCTTATCGAAATCAAAGCCAGCCGCGATGGTCGAGTGGCAGATTACGCCAAAGAATTTGGTCTGGTCTATCTCGAAGGCCAACAGCCGTGGTCTGTACCGGTTGATATCGCCCTGCCTTGCGCCACCCAGAACGAACTGGATGTTGACGCCGCGCATCAGCTTATCGCCAATGGCGTTAAAGCCGTCGCCGAAGGGGCAAATATGCCGACCACCATCGAAGCGACTGAACTGTTCCAGCAGGCAGGCGTACTGTTTGCACCGGGTAAAGCGGCTAATGCTGGCGGTGTAGCAACGTCAGGCCTTGAAATGGCGCAAAACGCTGCGCGCCTGGGCTGGAAAGCCGAGAAAGTTGACGCACGTTTGCATCACATCATGCTGGATATCCACCATGCCTGTGTTGAGCATGGTGGTGAAGGTGAGCAAACCAACTACGTGCAGGGGGCGAACATTGCCGGTTTTGTGAAGGTTGCGGATGCGATGTTAAGCCAGGGCGTGATTTAAGACAATTGTGCCGGATACAGCGCAAACGCCTTATCCGGCCATAAAAATCTTCAGTATCAGATGGTTGAAAGAACCTTTATGTTATCACTCCATTGCCCGCCTCTTCTGATGGCGGGCTTTTTTTCGGCGCTCTCTTGCGTGGCGAATCCTTTTTCTTCCCTTCTCCACCGCCGGGAGCCATTATTCCCCGAAACTGCCTTACCGACGTGCGCTTTGCCTGATCAATCAACTGGTACAATGTCCCCACCAGCGGCTGCATAAAGTCCTGATAGCGACACTGCTTTTCGCTGATTTGCGTCAGCACCGATTCCCAGTGCGCGGTCATGTCCGGTCGCGTCGCCATTTCTGGCAGCGAATGGAATAGCGCTTTTCCGGCGTCGGTGGAGTGGATATAGCGCCCTTTTTTGGTCAGGAAGCCTCGCTTGAACAGCAGTTCAATAATCCCGGCGCGAGTCGCTTCTGTCCCCAGACCATCGGTCGCACGAAGGATCTTTTTCAGATCTTTGTCCTGCACAAAACGTGCTATCCCGGTCATCGCTGAAAGCAGTGTTGCATCGGTAAAATGGCGCGGCGGCTGGGTTTGCCGCTCTACCACTTCACCTTTTTCACACAGCAACTCATCGCCTTTCGCCACCACAGGCAGCGGCGTGCCGTCGTTTTCTTCATCGCGCTCTTTGCTGCCTAACAGTGTGCGCCAGCCTGCTTCAGCAAGAAAACGGGCTTTAGCGACAAATTTGCCTTTGGCAATGTCCAGTTCGATAACACACTTGCGGAACACCGCATCCGGGCAGAACTGCATCAAATACTGACGGGCAATCAGGTTATAGACCTTCGCTTCGTTCTCCGTCAGGTTGATCGCAGAACTCCGTGCGGTCGGGATGATGGCGTGGTGCGCATCGACCTTTTTGTCATCCCAGCAGCGGTTGCGTATATCTGGATCGACAACTGGCTGCGGTAACAAGTCCGGTGCATGAACGCTGATGGCATTCATCACTGCGTGGCGTCCGGCAAAATGCTCTTCCGGCAGATAGCGACAATCGGAACGCGGATAAGTGATTAGCTTGTGCGTTTCGTACAACTTCTGGCAGATATCAAGCACGTTCTGCGCACTCAGACCAAAGCGTTTTGCCGCTTCAATCTGCAACGCCGAAAGCGAAAACGGCAGCGGTGCGGATTCTGATTCCCGTTTATCGTTATAGCTGGTGACAATAGCCGGTTGGCCGCTGATGCGGTTGACCACATGCTCCGCCAGCGGACGATGTAACAAGCGCCCTTCTTCATCCTGATAAGGTTCACACGCTTCGCTCGGTTGCCAGATAGCGGTAAACCGCTCATCGGCAGGTGTCACGATATGCGCTTTGACTTCAAAGAAATCTTTCGCCACGAAGTTTTCAATCTCTTCGTCGCGGCGCACTACCAGCCCGAGCACGGGCGTCTGCACGCGTCCCACGGAAAGTACGCCCTGATAACCCGCATTGCGACCGAGAATGGTGTAAGCGCGGGTCATATTGATGCCGTACAGCCAGTCAGCTCGGGCTCGCGCCAGTGCAGAAACGCACAGCGGTACAAACTCGCTATTGGAGCGAAGACGATCGATCGCCCGCTCAACCGCCTGCGGGTTCAGGTCGTTTATCAAGCAACGCTGTACCTGCTGGCGCTTTTCCGGTGCCAGTTGCAGATAGTCCAGCACTTCATCCACCAGCAATTGCCCTTCGCGATCCGGGTCTCCGGCGTGAACGATTTCGCTGGCTTCATGCAGGAAGCGTTTGATGACATTAAGTTGTTTAGTCACGGAGGGTCGGGGCTGTAATTGCCACTTTTCCGGGACAATTGGCAAATCCGCAAGATTCCAGCGCGCATAGCGGCTGTCGTAGGCGTCTGGCTGCGCCTGCTCAAGCAGGTGACCGATACACCAGGTCACCACCTGACCATTACCGCACTCGATAAAGCCATCGCCTTTCCGGTGCGGTTTAGGCAGGACATCAGCAATGGCGCGCGCCAGACTCGGTTTTTCGGCAATAAACAACCGCATTGAATTAACGGATCTCAACCATGGCACGACCGCCGCGCGCTGGCACCAGTTCGCCAATCGCCGTCAGTTCAATGCCAAACTCGGCGGCTGTAGCTTTGACCTCATTTTCTGCTTCCGGCATGACCGCCAGCAGCAGACCGCCAGAAGTTTGCGGATCGCACAGCAGATCGCGCACTTCACGCGGCATTTCACCCATCAGATGACCGTAGCTGGCAAAGTTACGTTCGGTGCCGCCAGGCACTGCGCCCAACTTAATGTACTCTTCAACCCCCGGCAGTTTCGGGATCGCGTCATAGTCGACGCGCGCCTGCACACCAGCCCCCTGACACATTTCGCTTAAATGCCCCAGCAGACCAAAGCCCGTAACGTCGGTCATCGCTTTTACGCCTTCGATGTTGGCAAAGGACGCGCCTGCGATGTTCATCCGGCACATCACTTCCGTAGCCAGTCCTTGATGTTCTGGTTTCAGCAGTGATTTTTTCTCAGCCGTGGTAAGAACGCCAATCCCCAGCGGTTTCGTCAGGAACAGTTTGCATCCAGCTTGTGCGGTACTGTTTTTCTTCACCCGCTCGGTCGGTACGATCCCCGTCACCGCCAGACCAAAAATCGGCTCCGGCGCATCGATGGAGTGACCGCCAGCCAGCGCAATCCCCGCCTGACGACATGCATAGCGTCCACCTTCGGTCACTTCGCGGGCAATTTCCGGGGAAAGTTTGTTAATCGGCCAGCCGAGGATCGCAATCGCCATAATCGGTTTGCCCCCCATCGCGAAGATATCGCTGATGGCGTTAGTCGCCGCAATGCGGCCAAAATCGAAAGGATTATCAACGATCGGCATAAAGAAGTCGGTGGTGCTGATAACGCTGGTGCCATTGCCCAGATCGTACACCGCCGCATCGTCGCGGGTTTCATTACCCACAAGCAAATTCGGATCAACAAACTTCGCCTGCTCACTGTGCAGGATGGTTTCCAACACTTTTGGGGAAATTTTACAGCCGCAACCAGCGCCGTGGCTGTATTGGGTCAAACGAATCGAGTTCTCGCTCATGGACATCTCCTGTCAATGCAATCCGGGTATGGTAACCCTCATTCCGTGAAGTGATAAGTGAGAGTGTCTGAATTCCTGCGCCTTTGCTCACAATCCAGACAGTTTCGCGACAATTATCAGAAATAAGTGACAAACGGCGTCGGGTCCGGGACGTTAATCGACGTAGATGCTTTCAGCTGCGGCGTACCAAGGTAGAGAAAACCGACAATTTTATCCTGCTCACGGCAACCGAATGCTTCACGCACTACCGGACTTTCAGTTAATGCGCCACTGCGCCAGATGCCGCCAAACCCCTGGGCAACTGCTGCCATTTGCATCGCCATGACCGCGCATCCCGCAGACATTTCCTGTTCCCAGCGCGGGACTTTATGATTTTCTTCGCATTTTGCCACCACCGTTATGATGAGCGGTGCGCGGAACGGCGCATTACGCGCTTTGTCGATAGCTTTGTCATCACTACCGGCAGCAATCGCCCCCTGTTCCAATAATGCGCTGAAACGCTCGCGTCCTTCCCCTTCAATCACAAAAAAATGCCACGGTTGCATGGACTTATGGTCCGGAGCACGCATACCCGCTCGCAGTATGTTTTGCAGTTGTTCACCCGTTGGCGCAGGTTCAGCCAGGCGGGAGGCGCTACGGCGATTGATCAATAGTTCGAGTGCATCCATTTGATTAACTCCTGTCATGATATTTATTCACAAAATTAACACGAGAGTGGATTTTGTTACAGCCCAGTCCGCAATTCCTGCTGACAAGTGCCGGTTGGGTCATTACGATAACCACATCTATTGCGCCTGAAACAGGTGTGACCTTAAGTTGGGAGAATACATGCGAACCCTTTGGCGATTTATTGCCGGATTTTTTAAATGGACGTGGCGTCTGCTGAATTTCGTCCGTGAAATGGTACTTAACCTGTTCTTTATTTTTCTCGTGCTGGTTGGTGTGGGGATCTGGATGCAGGTCAGTGGTGGTGATTCGAAAGAAACGGCCAGTCGTGGCGCACTGCTGCTGGACATTTCTGG
Organism: Escherichia sp. WS338; assembly: GCF_046486405.1. Taxonomy (NCBI): domain Bacteria; kingdom Pseudomonadati; phylum Pseudomonadota; class Gammaproteobacteria; order Enterobacterales; family Enterobacteriaceae; genus Escherichia; species Escherichia sp. WS338. The sequence goes on from NZ_JBJQLL010000005.1 coordinate 209,219, forward strand.
TGTGATCGTCGATAAACCCGACAGTTCTCAGCGGTTTAGTAAATTAAGCCGCCAGCTGCTTGGTGCCAGTTCCGATCGTCTGCAGGAAAACTCACTGTTTGATATCGTCAACACCATTCGCCAGGCGAAGGACGACCGCAATATCACCGGTATTGTGATGGATCTGAAAAACTTCGCAGGCGGCGACCAGCCGTCTATGCAGTACATCGGCAAAGCTCTGAAAGAGTTTCGTGATAGCGGGAAACCGGTTTATGCCGTTGGCGAGAACTACAGCCAGGGGCAATATTATCTCGCCAGTTTCGCCAATAAAATTTGGCTGTCTCCGCAAGGCGTGGTTGATCTGCACGGCTTTGCCACCAACGGTCTGTACTACAAATCATTACTGGATAAGCTGAAAGTTTCCACCCATGTGTTCCGCGTGGGTACGTATAAATCTGCCGTTGAACCGTTTATTCGTGATGATATGTCGCCGGCAGCCCGCGAAGCTGACAGCCGCTGGATTGGTGAGCTGTGGCAAAACTATCTGAATACTGTTGCCGCTAACCGCCAGATCCCTGCTCAGCAGGTATTCCCTGGCGCGCAAGGGTTGCTTGAGGGTTTAACCAAAACCGGTGGCGATACCGCGAAATATGCGCTGGAAAACAAGCTGGTCGATGCACTGGCATCGAGTGCCGAAATCGAAAAAACTCTGACCAAAGAGTTCGGCTGGAGTAAAACTGATAAAAATTATCGCGCCATCAGTTATTACGATTACGCATTGAAAACGCCGGCAGATACCGGTGACAGTATCGGTGTCGTCTTCGCTAATGGCGCAATTATGGATGGCGAGGAAACTCAGGGGAATGTTGGCGGTGATACCACTGCGGCACAAATCCGCGACGCTCGCCTTGACCCGAAAGTGAAAGCGATTGTCCTGCGTGTTAATAGCCCAGGCGGCAGCGTTACCGCGTCTGAAGTGATTCGCGCTGAACTGGCTGCCGCCAGAGCAGCGGGTAAACCTGTGGTTGTGTCGATGGGCGGTATGGCGGCATCTGGTGGTTACTGGATTTCCACGCCAGCTAATTACATTGTGGCTAACCCCAGCACCCTGACCGGTTCTATCGGTATCTTCGGCGTGATCACTACCGTAGAAAATAGTCTGGATTCGATTGGTGTTCATACCGATGGCGTCTCAACTTCACCGCTGGCAGATATTTCCATCACCAAGGCACTGCCGCCGGAAGCGCAGCAGATGATGCAGTTAAGCATTAAGAATGGCTATAAACGCTTTATCACGCTGGTTGCTGATGCGCGTCATTCGACGCCGGAGCAGATTGATAAAATCGCCCAGGGCCACGTCTGGACCGGTCAGGATGCAAAAGCTAACGGGCTGGTCGATAGTCTCGGTGATTTCGATGATGCGGTCGCCAAAGCAGCAGAGCTGGCAAAAGTGAAACAGTGGCATCTGGAATACTACGTTGATGAACCGACCTTCTTCGACAAAGTGATGGACAATATGTCTGGTTCTGTCCGGGCAATGTTGCCAGATGCGTTCCAGGCCATGTTACCTGCACCGCTGGCCTCGGTAGCCTCTACCGTTAAAAGTGAAAGTGACAAGCTGGCAGCGTTTAACGACCCACAAAACCGTTATGCGTTTTGCCTGACCTGCGCCAACGTGCGTTAAGTCTTGTACTGAGTGGCCGACAGATCGTCGGCCACATTTTTTTACCTCGACGAATCCTCTTCCCGCTGTCTCGCCCCATATTTCCTTATCCGCATAGTATCAGGTGCGCTCCCCCTGCCTCACGTATATACTTTTGCTCTTTCGATATCATTCATATCAATATCATGCAAAAGAAATCAATTTACGTCGCCTACACGGGCGGGACCATCGGGATGCAGCGTTCCGAGCAGGGTTATATTCCGGTGTCAGGTCATCTACAGCGCCAACTGGCGCTGATGCCGGAATTCCATCGCCCGGAGATGCCAGATTTCACTATTCATGAATATACGCCATTGATGGATTCTTCTGATATGACGCCAGAAGACTGGCAGCATATTGCTGAAGATATTAAAGCGCACTATGACGACTATGATGGTTTTGTCATTCTGCACGGCACAGACACGATGGCGTATACCGCCTCTGCACTGTCGTTCATGCTCGAGAATCTCGGTAAACCGGTCATTGTGACAGGGTCACAAATCCCGCTGGCTGAGTTACGCTCTGACGGACAAATTAATCTGCTGAATGCGTTGTACGTTGCGGCGAATTATCCTATCAACGAAGTAACTCTCTTTTTTAATAATCGACTGTATCGTGGCAACAGAACCACCAAAGCCCATGCCGATGGTTTTGATGCGTTTGCCTCTCCAAACCTTCCTCCGTTACTGGAAGCAGGTATCCATATTCGCCGTTTGAATACGCCACCCGCCCCGCACGGTGAAGGGGAATTGATCGTTCATCCAATCACGCCGCAACCAATTGGCGTAGTGACGATTTATCCGGGGATTTCTGCTGACGTCGTGCGCAATTTTCTGCTCCAACCTGTGAAAGCATTGATTCTGCGCTCATATGGCGTGGGTAATGCGCCACAAAACAAAGCCTTCCTGCAGGAATTACAAGAAGCCAGCGATCGCGGTATTGTGGTGGTCAACCTGACACAATGTATGTCCGGTAAAGTGAACATGGGTGGTTATGCCACCGGTAACGCCCTCGCCCATGCCGGCGTTATTGGCGGTGCAGATATGACTGTAGAAGCCACGCTAACCAAACTGCATTACCTGCTTAGCCAGGAACTTGATACTGAAACCATTCGCAAGGCCATGAGCCAAAACCTGCGTGGCGAACTGACGCCGGATGATTAAGGAGACTGCAATGCCCCCTCGCGCCCTGTTACTGGTCGATTTACAAAATGATTTCTGTGCTGGTGGCGCGCTCGCCGTGCCGGAAGGTGACAGTACGGTGGATGTCGCTAACCGCCTGATTGACTGGTGCCAGTCGCGCGGTGAAGCGGTTATCGCCAGTCAGGACTGGCACCCGGCGAATCACGGCAGTTTTGCCAGTCAGCACGGTGTAGAGCCTTATACGCCAGGCCAACTCGACGGTTTGCCACAAACCTTCTGGCCAGATCACTGTGTGCAGAACAGTGAAGGCGCACAATTACATCCGTTACTGAACCAAAAAGCGATCGCAGCGGTGTTCCATAAAGGCGAAAATCCTTTAGTTGACAGTTACAGTGCCTTTTTTGATAACGGCCGTCGGCAGAAAACCACGCTCGATGACTGGTTACGCGATCATGAAATCGATGAATTGATCATTATGGGTCTGGCTACTGACTATTGCGTGAAGTTTACCGTGCTAGACGCGTTACAGTTAGGTTATAAGGTTAATGTGATTACCGATGGTTGTCGTGGCGTGAATATCCAGCCACAGGACAGTGCGCACGCGTTTATGGAGATGTCAGCAGCTGGGGCAACGCTATATACGCTGGCAGATTGGGAAGAGACGCAGGAGTAATATTAGTTGGATTCATCTCTGGCCTACATTTCCTCAATGACATTGTAGGCCAGGTAATACTTGTTAGTGTTGCATTTAACCTACTCGCAGCTAAAACACGACATCCGAACAAGTCTATTTGCCCTCCCTTAATAACAGGCTTAAATACTAGACAACTCATTCACTTAAACATGGCAATAGGCTTTGCTGAGATACCAAAATCTTCTTTTAACTGTTGTTTGCTCTTCATGACCATCTGACCATTTGTGTCAATTGTCATATGCTGTGCTTCGGTATTATTGCGGGCTTGCCACAGCATCACCAGTTGCAGGCAGTTCTCTTTTTGTTCCTCGGTCAACGCAACGCCATCAGGCCATTTCCCCAGTTCAACGGCGGTCGACAAACGCTGGTATACCTCAGGCGTCATGCTGTTGATAATGTCATCAAGATTCATAATTTTTCCGCTCCTATGGAATAAGTTGCTGAATCGTTTTTTCAACCGTTGATTTCTTCGCCGTTTTCGCCATCGGTAAAGCGTAAAGAGGCAGAGTTAACACAATAACGTTCGCCCGTTGGCTGCGGCCCGTCGGGGAAGACATGCCCCAGATGGGCATCACAGTTACCGCAACGAATTTCTATGCGCTGCATTCCATGTGACAAGTCTTTGATATAACGAATGGATTCTTCACTCACCGGTTCGTAGAAACTGGGCCAGCCACAGCCGGAATCATACTTGGTTTGGGAATGAAATAGCGGGGCATCGCAGATCAAACAGTGATATACGCCGTCACGCTTGTTATGCAGTAAACGACCCGTAAATGGCGGTTCTGTCCCATGATTCTGCGTCACGTAAAACTGCATCTCGGACAAATTTTTTTTCAGTTCTTCTGCCGAAGGTTTATTAGCCATTTGCTCACATCTCACTTTAATCGTGCTCACATTACGCGACTGATTCTAACAAAACATTAACACCAACTGGCAAAATTTTGTCCTAAACTTGATCTCGACGAAATGGCTGCACCTAAATCGTGATGAAAATCACATTTTTATCGTAATTGCCCTTTAAAATTCGGGACGCCGACCCCATGTGGTCTCAAGCCCAAAGGAAGAGTGAGGCGAGTCAGTCGCGTAATGCTTAGGCACAGGATTGATTTGTCGCAATGATTGACACGATTCCGCTTGACGCTGCGTAAGGTTTTTGTAATTTTACAGGCAACCTTTTATTCACTAACAAATAGCTGGTGGAATATATGACTATCAAAGTAGGTATCAACGGTTTTGGCCGTATCGGTCGCATTGTTTTCCGTGCTGCTCAGAAACGTTCTGACATCGAGATCGTTGCAATCAACGACCTGTTAGACGCTGATTACATGGCATACATGCTGAAATATGACTCCACTCACGGCCGTTTCGACGGTACCGTTGAAGTGAAAGACGGTCATCTGATCGTTAACGGTAAAAAAATCCGTGTTACCGCTGAACGTGATCCGGCTAACCTGAAATGGGACGAAGTTGGTGTTGACGTTGTCGCTGAAGCAACTGGTCTGTTCCTGACTGACGAAACTGCTCGTAAACACATCACCGCTGGCGCGAAAAAAGTGGTTATGACTGGTCCGTCTAAAGACAACACTCCGATGTTCGTTAAAGGCGCTAACTTCGACAAATATGCTGGCCAGGACATCGTTTCCAACGCTTCCTGCACCACCAACTGCCTGGCTCCGCTGGCTAAAGTTATCAACGATAACTTCGGCATCATCGAAGGTCTGATGACCACCGTTCACGCTACTACCGCTACTCAGAAAACCGTTGATGGCCCGTCTCACAAAGACTGGCGCGGCGGCCGCGGTGCTTCCCAGAACATCATCCCGTCCTCTACCGGTGCTGCTAAAGCTGTAGGTAAAGTACTGCCAGAACTGAATGGCAAACTGACTGGTATGGCGTTCCGCGTTCCGACCCCGAACGTATCCGTAGTTGACCTGACCGTTCGTCTGGAAAAAGCTGCAACTTACGAGCAGATCAAAGCTGCCGTTAAAGCTGCTGCTGAAGGCGAAATGAAAGGCGTTCTGGGCTACACCGAAGATGACGTAGTATCTACCGATTTCAACGGCGAAGTTTGCACTTCCGTGTTCGATGCTAAAGCTGGTATCGCTCTGAACGACAACTTCGTGAAACTGGTATCCTGGTACGACAACGAAACCGGTTACTCCAACAAAGTTCTGGACCTGATCGCTCACATCTCCAAATAAGTTGAGATGACACTGTGATCTAAAAAGAGCGACTTCGGTCGCTCTTTTTTTTACCTGATAAAATGAAGTTAAAGGACTGCGTCATGATTAAGAAAATTTTTGCCCTTCCGGTCATCGAACAAATCTCCCCTGTCCTCTCCCGTCGTAAACTGGATGAACTGGACCTCATTGTGGTCGATCATCCCCAGGTAAAAGCCTCTTTTGCATTACAGGGCGCACACCTTCTCTCATGGAAACCTGCGGGTGAAGAAGAAGTTCTGTGGTTGAGCAATAACACACCGTTCAAAAATGGCGTCGCTATTCGCGGTGGCGTACCGGTTTGCTGGCCGTGGTTTGGTCCGGCTGCACAACAAGGTCTGCCTGCGCACGGTTTTGCCCGCAACCTGCCGTGGACGCTGAAATCACATCGTGAAGATGCTGATGGCGTAGCGCTGACTTTTGAATTGACACAAAGCGAAGAGACGAAAAAATTCTGGCCGCACGACTTTACGCTGTTAGCGCATTTCCACGTGGGTAAAACCTGTGAAATCGATCTTGAAGCACACGGCGAATTTGAAACTACCTCTGCTCTGCATACCTACTTTAACGTGGGTGATATCACTAAGGTAAGCGTCAGTGGACTGGGCGATCGCTTCATTGATAAAGTGAATGACGCGAAAGAAGATGTACTGACCGACGGTATTCAGACCTTCCCTGACCGTACCGATCGCGTGTATCTGAATCCGCAAGATTGCAGCGTGATTAATGACGAAGCGCTGAATCGTATTATCGCCGTAGGCCACCAGCATCATCTGAACGTTGTAGGCTGGAACCCAGGACCGGCGCTTTCAGTTAGCATGGGCGATATGCCGGATGATGGCTACAAGACCTTTGTTTGTGTAGAAACAGCTTACGCCTCAGAAACGCAAAAAGTCACCAAAGAGAAACCTGCACATCTGGCGCAATCCATTCGCGTTGCGAAACGTTAATTTGCGTTAGTGTTGTGTGCCGGGTGCGATGCATCCGGCACGTATCAACATCACACCATATCCAGCGCAGTTTTTCCTTTTGGTGCCGGATATGCCTTATCCAGCATAGCTAATTCCGCTGATGAAAGTTCGACCTCAAGCACAGCCGCATTTTGTTGGACATGGGCAATCGTGGCCGCTTTTGGAATCGCCATCACACCCTGATGACTGATCACCCACGCCAACAATACTTGTGCCGCGCTGATATTGTGAGCATGTGCAATTTCGTTGACTACCGCGTTTTTTAACAGCCCATTGCGCAACCGCCCGGCCTGGGCTAACGGACTGTAAGCCATCACCGGCATCTGCTGTTTCTGGCACCAGGGAAGTAGATCGTACTCAATCCCTCGTGAACCGAGATGGTAAAGCACCTGATTAGTGGCACACTGATTCCCCCCCGGCAGCTGCCAGAGTTCCTGCATATCGGCATAATCAAGGTTAGAAACGCCCCAGCGGCGGATTTTTCCCTGGGCGATCAATTTTTCCATCGCTGCGACAGTCTCTTCAAAAGCGAAACTGCCAGACCAGTGTAATAAGTAGAGATCGAGATAATCAGTATTGAGACGGCGTAAACTGGCTTCGCATGCATTTATCGCTTTTTGCCCGCCAGCATTCCACGGATAGACTTTAGAGACGAGAAAGACGTTATCACGCAGACCGATTAATGCTTCCCCAACCACTTTTTCGGCACCGCCATCGGCATACATTTCGGCGGTATCAATGAGGGTTAAACCGAGTTCAATGCCCGCGCGTAGTGCAGCAACTTCTGTTTTACGCTGACTGGCATCTTCGCCCATATACCATGTTCCCTGCCCTATGGCTGGCAGTGAGACATCGCCACTAAATTGAATCATTTTTTGTTGCATTGTTTCCTCCCAGGTATTGCACCACCGTAATGCAAAACAGGGCATGACGCCCTGTTTTTATGCACAAAATGCCCTGGAAAGATGCATTATCAGAATTTGTAGGTGATCCCGGTAGAAATCAGGCCAGTCCAGGATTTATCCACCATTGGGCTGTCAGTAACTTCATCAGACAGACGGGTGTAGCGCGCGGTACCGTAAACACTCCAGTCGCCGAGGAAGTTGTAGCTGGCGCTCAGCTCCAGGTAAGGGCTCCAGCTGTCGTTCGGGTTATAGCCACGCAGACCGCTGCGAGCGGACTCTTTGCGCGATACGCCATAATAGTATTCGTTCTGGTTTTCGCTGTTCCACTGCACACCAATACCCGGAGTCACGGTCAGGCCGCCGTTGGTGTAACGATACAACCAGGCCATATCCCAGACAATGCCGTTGCTGTTATCCAGGGTATCGCCAGCCAGGGTGGTACGCAGGTAACCGTACTGGGTAAAGTGAGCATAAGACAGACCAGCCATCATGGTGCTCTTACGGTCATCCAGGTGACGCATTTGGTGATCGCCACTGTCTTTAGCTTTGAAGTAAAGCGGCGACCAGTAAGCGGTAATTGAAAGTTTGTCCGTTGCGTCATTCCACAGGTAGTAACCACCACCTAAGCCACGGAACCAGAAGTTATCGCCTTCATAGTTGATTACCGGTACTGGGTAAACATCGGTATCGTAATCTTTATATGGGTGTTCAACGACACCTACGCCTGCGCCCAGGGAAAATTTACCTTCAGCGTGCGCTACGCCTGCAGACGTTGCGATAAGCACTCCAAGTGCCAGAAGTTTGAGTTTGGTCACAATTAATCATTCCTTAAACAAATGTTTAGCGGGCGACAAAGTTTACCCGTCAATACATCGAAACCCAACCTTTTTACGTTTTCATTTTTTAAAGTAACTGTTTAATTTTCCTGACGCAGATGACACCACGCTTACAGCCAAATGAATTTAGCGTTACCTGCGGCCCTATTGTTTACATTAATTATGCAAAATTTATGGATGAGTTGTTGATATGCCATTGAAATTAAGAAAGCCGTGCAGGCAAGTTTTCCATTTGCCATCTACGCTTAATTTTGAAGGTGTATCACCGGGCACGTTGTTCTCATCGTCGATAAAATGGCATGAGAGTTGCTGTGTTTTAGCAAGAGACGTCGTTCAGTTTACCTCTTCCGGGAGCCTCTACTATTCATATGAACGGCTCTTAACCTGTGCTAAAAAACGAAAGGACGGCATACCATGAATATATTCGATCACTATCGCCAGCGATATGAAGCTGCCAAGGACGAAGAGTTCACACTGCAGGAGTTTCTTACCACTTGTCGGCAAGATCGCAGTGCTTATGCCAACGCGGCTGAGCGGCTATTGATGGCTATTGGTGAGCCTGTCATGGTCGATACAGCCCAGGAACCCAGACTTTCTCGACTCTTTTCTAACCGGGTCATTGCACGTTATCCGGCGTTTGAAGAGTTTTACGGCATGGAAGACGCGATTGAACAGATTGTCTCTTATCTGAAACACGCGGCTCAGGGGCTGGAAGAGAAGAAACAAATCCTGTATCTGCTGGGGCCTGTGGGTGGGGGTAAATCATCGCTTGCTGAGCGACTGAAATCATTAATGCAGCTCGTGCCGATCTATGTATTAAGCGCTAACGGTGAGCGGAGCCCGGTCAACGATCATCCGTTCTGTCTTTTCAATCCGCAAGAAGATGCGCAGATTCTGGAAAAAGAGTATGGCATTCCTCGACGCTATCTTGGCACCATCATGTCGCCGTGGGCAGCAAAACGCCTGCATGAATTTGGTGGCGATATTACTAAGTTCCGGGTGGTAAAGGTCTGGCCGTCAATTCTGCAACAAATTGCTATCGCCAAAACGGAACCTGGCGATGAGAACAACCAGGACATCTCAGCGCTGGTAGGGAAAGTCGATATCCGTAAACTCGAACACTACGCGCAGAACGATCCAGACGCCTACGGATATTCTGGTGCACTGTGCCGCGCCAACCAGGGGATCATGGAGTTTGTCGAGATGTTTAAAGCACCGATAAAAGTGCTGCATCCCTTGTTAACCGCCACCCAGGAAGGTAACTACAACGGGACGGAAGGTATCTCCGCCCTGCCGTTCAACGGGATTATTCTCGCCCACTCGAACGAATCCGAATGGGTCACTTTCCGTAATAACAAAAACAACGAAGCCTTCCTCGACCGTGTTTACATCGTGAAGGTGCCGTATTGCTTGCGCATTTCCGAAGAGATCAAAATCTACGAGAAATTGCTTAATCACAGTGAATTGACTCACGCCCCCTGCGCCCCTGGCACGCTGGAAACGCTGTCACGTTTTTCTATTCTTTCGCGTCTGAAAGAGCCAGAAAACTCCAGCATTTATTCAAAGATGCGGGTTTATGATGGTGAAAGTTTGAAAGACACTGATCCCAAAGCCAAGTCGTATCAGGAATATCGTGACTACGCCGGTGTCGATGAAGGGATGAACGGTCTGTCGACGCGTTTTGCGTTTAAGATCCTCTCCCGCGTGTTCAACTTCGATCATGTAGAAGTGGCGGCCAACCCGGTTCATCTGTTCTACGTCCTGGAACAGCAGATCGAGCGCGAGCAGTTCCCGCAAGAACAGGCAGAACGCTATCTGGAGTTCCTGAAAGGTTATCTGATCCCGAAATATGCCGAGTTTATCGGCAAAGAGATCCAGACGGCCTACCTTGAATCCTATTCCGAATATGGGCAAAACATTTTCGACCGTTATGTTACCTACGCGGATTTCTGGATTCAGGATCAGGAGTATCGCGATCCTGATACCGGGCAGTTGTTTGACCGCGAGTCTCTTAACGCCGAGCTGGAGAAAATCGAGAAACCGGCGGGGATCAGTAATCCAAAAGATTTCCGCAACGAGATTGTTAACTTCGTACTGCGCGCCAGAGCGAATAACAGCGGACGCAATCCGAACTGGACCAGCTATGAAAAACTGCGCACGGTTATTGAGAAGAAAATGTTCTCCAATACCGAGGAGCTGTTGCCGGTTATTTCGTTTAACGCCAAAACGTCAACCGACGAGCAGAAGAAACATGACGACTTTGTCGACCGTATGATGGAAAAAGGCTACACCCGTAAACAGGTGCGTTTACTGTGCGAATGGTATTTGCGCGTACGTAAATCGTCTTAACAACCCTGGCCCGGTACACATGCTATCGGGCCTACAACGACAGCGAACCGTGGGCCAGAGAAGCGGCAACACAGGCGTAGCATAAAGTTGGCAAATGTAGTACGGGGGGCATATGACCTGGTTTATTGACCGGCGTCTGAACGGCAAAAACAAAAGCATGGTGAATCGCCAGCGTTTTTTACGCCGTTATAAAGCGCAAATTAAACAGTCGATCTCCGAGGCCATTAATAAGCGTTCGGTGACTGACGTCGACAGCGGCGAGTCCGTATCCATTCCCACGGAAGATATTAGCGAACCGATGTTTCATCAGGGGCGTGGCGGTCTGCGCCACCGCGTGCATCCGGGCAATGACCATTTCGTCCAGAACGACCGAATTGAACGTCCCCAGGGTGGCGGCGGAGGTTCCGGCAGCGGTCAGGGCCAGGCCAGCCAGGATGGTGAAGGTCAGGATGAATTCGTCTTTCAGATTTCGAAAGATGAGTATCTTGATCTGCTCTTTGAAGATTTGGCTTTACCGAATCTGAAACAAAACCAACAACGCCAGCTGACCGAATATAAAACGCATCGGGCGGGTTATACCGCTAACGGCGTTCCGGCCAATATCAGCGTTGTGCGTTCATTGCAGAACTCACTGGCGCGGCGCACAGCCATGACGGCGGGCAAGCGGCGGGAACTTCATGCGCTGGAAGAGAATTTGGCCATCATCAGCAACAGTGAACCTGCGCAACTGCTGGAAGAGGAACGTCTGCGCAAAGAAATTGCAGAATTACGTGCCAAAATCGAACGCGTCCCTTTCATTGACACCTTCGATTTACGTTACAAGAACTACGAGAAGCGGCCCGATCCCTCCAGCCAGGCAGTGATGTTTTGCCTGATGGACGTTTCCGGTTCAATGGATCAGTCCACTAAAGATATGGCTAAACGTTTTTATATTCTGCTGTATCTGTTCCTCAGCAGAACATATAAGAACGTGGAAGTCGTATACATCCGCCATCATACCCAGGCGAAAGAAGTCGATGAACATGAGTTTTTCTACTCGCAGGAAACAGGCGGCACCATTGTTTCCAGCGCCCTGAAACTGATGGATGAGGTAGTGAAAGAGCGTTATAACCCGGCACAGTGGAATATTTACGCTGCACAAGCATCGGACGGCGATAACTGGGCCGATGACTCTCCGCTTTGCCATGAAATCCTGGCGAAAAAATTATTACCCGTCGTTCGTTATTACAGCTATATCGAAATTACCCGTCGTGCACATCAGACATTGTGGCGAGAATATGAGCATCTGCAATCTACTTTCGACAACTTTGCGATGCAGCATATCCGCGACCAGGATGATATTTATCCGGTGTTCCGTGAACTGTTTCATAAACAAAATGCAACAGCTAAAGACTAAAACTGTCAGCCGGGTCATTATCGCCTGGCTGATTTTTAGCTCACTGTAAATTATCTCATTTATTACATACATTAGCTTACAATCGCTTTAAATATGACAGCATAACCTTTACACAATTTAGTTCCAGAAAACAATCATTCGGAAAAATGATTCGGTCAACACGTATTTCCCTGGGGTTATTCTTTAATTATTTTTTATCGTTAACGAAAATTGATCCTGGTCAAAACTATATATCTCTGCCATCAATAAAATCCAGCACTCACATTGCTCTCCTTTTTATGGCTTCTATGGGTACACAAAAATTAAAAGCTCAAGGCTTTTTTATTTTCAGCTTATTGCTGACGTTAATTTTATTTTGCATTACTACCTTATATAACGAAAACACGAATGTAAAACTCATCCCACAGATGAATTACCTGATGGTTGTTGTGGCTTTGTTTTTCCTTAACGCCGTCATTTTTCTTTTCATGTTAATGAAGTATTTCACTAACAAACAAATTTTACCAACACTCATTTTAAGCCTTGCATTTTTAAGTGGCCTTATCTATTTAGTTGAAACCATTGTAATTATCCATAAACCAATCAACGGCAGTACACTGATCCAGACAAAGTCGAATGATGTTTCTATTTTCTATATTTTCCGCCAACTCAGTTTCATTTGTTTAACCTCGCTGGCGCTCTTTTGTTATGGGAAAGACAACATCCTTGACAACAATAAGAAAAAAACTGGCATTCTGTTACTGGCGCTGATTCCTTTTTTAGTTTTTCCCCTTCTGGCACACAATCTGAGCAGTTATAACGCTGACTATTCTTTGTATGTCGTCGATTACTGTCCGGACAACCATACTGCGACCTGGGGAATCAACTATACAAAAATATTGGTTTGTCTGTGGGCATTTTTACTGTTCTTTATTATCATGCGTACACGATTAGCCAGCGAACTATGGCCGTTAATAGCATTATTATGTCTGGCATCGCTATGCTGCAACTTACTTCTACTAACTCTGGATGAGTATAATTACACCATCTGGTATATCAGTCGCGGGATTGAAGTTTCCAGTAAACTGTTTGTTGTGTCTTTTCTGATTTATAACATTTTTCAGGAACTGCAACTCTCCAGCAAACTGGCAGTTCATGATGTACTGACCAATATTTATAATCGGCGCTACTTTTTCAACAGCGTAGAGTCATTATTGTCGCGACCTGTTGTTAAGGACTTCTGTGTCATGCTGGTTGATATTAATCAGTTCAAACGCATCAATGCCCAATGGGGACATCGTGTGGGTGATAAAGTGCTGGTTTCAATTGTCGATATTATCCAGCAAAGCATCCGCCCCGATGATATTTTAGCGCGACTGGAGGGTGAGGTGTTTGGCTTGCTATTTACCGAACTCAATAGTGCCCAGGCAAAAATCATTGCGGAACGTATGCGTAAAAATGTCGAACTCCTGACCGGCTTTAGTAACAGATATGATGTTCCTGAGCAAATGACCATCAGTATTGGCACGGTTTTTTCAACGGGTGACACACGTAATATCTCGCTTGTCATGACGGAAGCAGATAAAGCCTTACGCGAAGCGAAAAGCGAGGGGGGCAACAAAGTGATTATTCATCATATTTAAGTGCAAAAATATTCAGAGCCATGCTTTTTGCGTGGCTTTTGCATACAATTTATTACTATTACCCCTAAATTTCCCCTCCCCAGCGGCGCAGAGATGAGTATAATTAGCGCCCCTGTGCCAGGCCGCAATCGAACTTTATCTGGTTTTCTCGTTTCACTAACCGAAGGAGTGCCATTTATCATGAAATTGCACCATAGAATGCTCCGGCATTTTATCGCCGCAAGTGTCATTGTGCTGACATCTTCCTTCCTTATTTTTGAACTTGTCGCCAGCGACAGAGCAATGAGTGCCTATCTGCGCTATATCGTGCAGAGAGCAGACTCCTCCTTTCTTTATGATAAGTATCAGAATCAGAGTATTGCCGCGCATGTGATGCGCGCTCTCGCTGCTGAGCAGTCGGAAGTGTCGCCAGAACAGCGGCGCGCCATCTGCGAGGCTTTTGAGTCTGCCAATAATACCCATGGCTTAAACCTGACTGCCCATAAATACCCTGGCTTACGCGGCACACTACAAACCGCATCCACTGACTGTGACACAATTGTGGAAGCTGCTGCACTATTACCCGCTTTTGATCAGGCAGTGGAAGGCAACCGCCACCAGGATGATTACGGTTCAGGTCTTGGGATGGCCGAAGAGAAATTTCACTATTATCTCGATCTCAATGACCGCTATGTCTATTTTTATGAGCCGGTTAATGTTGAGTACTTTGCGATGAATAACTGGTCCTTCCTGCAGTCAGGAAGTATTGGCATCGATCGCAAAGATATTGAAAAGGTATTTACCGGGCGTACCGTATTATCGAGCATTTACCAGGATCAGCGTACTAAACAGAACGTGATGAGTTTACTGACGCCGGTATATGTCGCAGGGCAGCTAAAAGGGATTGTGCTGCTGGATATTAACAAAAACAATCTGCGGAATATCTTTTACACTCATGACCGCCCTCTCCTCTGGCGTTTTCTCAATGTCACGCTAACTGATACAGATTCGGGGCGCGACATTATCATCAACCAGAGCGAAGATAATCTGTTCCAGTATGTCAGTTACGTCCATGACTTACCGGGCGGCATTCGTGTCTCGTTATCCATTGATATTCTTTACTTTATCACGTCTTCGTGGAAAAGCGTTCTGTTCTGGATTTTGACGGCGTTAATTTTGCTGAATATGGTGCGGATGCACTTCCGTTTATACCAAAACGTGTCGCGAGAAAATATTAGTGATGCGATGACTGGACTGTATAATCGCAAAATTTTAACCCCTGAACTGGAGCAGCGGTTGCAGAAGCTGGTGCAATCCGGTTCTTCGGTGATGTTTATTGCAATTGACATGGACAAGTTAAAGCAAATAAATGACACCCTCGGTCATCAGGAGGGGGATTTAGCGATTACGTTATTAGCTCAGGCGATTAAACAATCGATTCGTAAAAGTGATTATGCCATCCGACTCGGTGGCGATGAATTCTGCATCATTCTTGTCGATTCGACGCCGCAAATTGCAGCACAACTGCCTGAACGTATCGAAAAACGTCTGCAACATATCGCGCCGCAGAAAGAGATCGGCTTCTCTTCCGGTATTTACGCGATGAAAGAAAACGATACGTTACATGATGCGTATAAAGCTTCCGATGAGCGTTTATATGTCAATAAGCAGAACAAAAACAGCCGTTCATGATAACCTTCTGTGGTTGTTTGCTTGTAATCTCAGGAGCATGAAATGACTGAAATGGCTAAAGGAAGCGTGACGCATCAGCGGTTAATCGCTTTATTATCACAAGAAGGTGCTGACTTCCGCGTCGTTACCCATGAAGCGGTAGGTAAATGTGAAGCGGTGTCAGAAATTCGTGGCACCGCTTTAGGCCAGGGGGCTAAGGCACTGGTATGTAAAGTCAAAGGCAATGGTGTAAATCAACATGTTCTGGCGATCCTCGCGGCCGATCAACAGGCCGATCTGAGCCAACTCGCCAGCCATATAGGCGGATTACGCGCTTCGTTGGCCAGCCCGGCGGAAGTCGATGAACTCACAGGCTGTGTCTTCGGCGCGATCCCCCCTTTCAGCTTCCATCCAAAACTCAAACTGGTTGCCGATCCCCTACTCTTCGAACGATTTGATGAAATCGCCTTCAATGCAGGCATGCTGGATAAATCCGTTATTTTGAAAACCGCGGATTATTTGCGCATTGCGCAACCAGAACTGGTCAATTTCCGCCGCACTGCGTAACTAGCCTGTCCGTTCGATAAGAAGAACGGACAAAACCAGCACAACAGCAATGGCAAAAAACGATGACGTGATAATCAGTGTCTCGACGAACATTTGATCGTTCATAGTATGCCCCCGGGAGATAGTTGTTTTCACGTTATTGTTAGCGTGCGCAAATGGCAGTTTGATGACAGTTCGCCTGATTTTTTATGCAAAAAACGTAAAGATTTTCTACTTCCTTCCTGCAGCAAGCGTAAAGTAAGCAGGCTTATTATTTTTTGGCAAGGAAACCACGATGTTTGATGTCACTTTGCTGATCCTGCTCGGGTTAGCTGCGCTGGGCTTTATCAGTCATAACACCACTGTCGCCGTTTCAATTCTGGTGTTAATCATTGTCCGCGTCACACCGTTAAGCACCTTTTTCCCGTGGATTGAAAAACAGGGGCTAAGTATCGGGATAATCATTCTGACGATTGGCGTTATGGCTCCCATCGCCAGCGGGACGCTACCGCCCTCAACCCTGATTCACTCGTTTCTGAACTGGAAATCGCTGGTGGCAATTGCAGTCGGTGTTATTGTCTCCTGGCTGGGGGGGCGCGGCGTGACGTTAATGGGCAGCCAGCCGCAACTGGTCGCCGGGCTGCTGGTGGGCACTGTTTTAGGCGTGGCGCTGTTTCGCGGCGTACCGGTTGGCCCGCTTATTGCCGCGGGTCTGGTTTCGCTAATTGTGGGGAAACAGTAGTTAATCCCGCAATATATCGGCCTGGCGTTTGCCCCAGGCCTTTCTTAAACATAGTAATAAAGGCCGTTGTTGAATCATACCCCAGCGTATGAGCAACTTTCTGTACAGTATCGCCTTTCACTAATCCCTGAAGCGCCATAATCAGCTGTAACTGCTGACGCCACGGGCGAAAACTCAACCCCGTCTCTTTCACTATCAGCCGGGCAAGATTGCGTTCACTCATCGCAAAAAAGCCAGCCCATTGCCCCAATGAGCCCCACTCGACGGGCTCTTTCGCCATCATCTCCACCATTGTGCGGATTTTAGGATGAGAAGAAACGGGCAGGTGCAGCTGTTGTTGTGGCTGCTGAGGGAGTTCATCAAACAGGACCTGAATTAATCTGCGGGTCATCGGCTCAGCACGCTGAGTCGTCGTCCTGTTTGCCAGGGTTAAAATTAATTCCCGGCATAAGGGCGATATTTTCAATGTGCAACAGGTTGTCGGCATTGTCACTGCGCTGGGTTCGATAAACAGAAAACAGAGTTCAGCGTTAGCTGTCACTTGATTGCTATGTTCCACCCCTCCCGGTATCCAAACCGCATATTGTGGCGGCACCATCCACAAAGCATTTTCCACCGTACAGGTAATTGCACCATGTAGTGCCAGTATCAACTGTCCTTTGCGGTGCTGATGTACAGGACTGGTTAACTCATCCGTTCCGGCGTGAATACAAAATGCGACCGCGGCTTCATGGTGTCGGTCGGGTTCATAGCCATTGAGATTCAACCTGTGCATCATTTTGTCCGAATTTAGCGATATTTTGTCATTTTAGCTTGATTCAACATAACAATAAAAACGGTAAGGTACAGCCTCGTTTGTAACAATGAGAAGCATATGACCTGTTCAACTTCATTAAGCGGCAAAAACAGGATTGTCCTTATCGCTGGCATTCTGATGATTGCCACAACATTACGCGTCACCTTTACCGGCGCAGCACCGTTACTGGATACGATTCGTTCCGCTTACTCGCTAACGACGGCGCAAACCGGCTTATTGACCACCCTGCCATTATTAGCCTTTGCGCTAATCTCACCGCTGGCCGCCCCGGTGGCGCGACGTTTTGGTATGGAACGTAGCCTGTTTGCCGCGTTACTTTTGATCTGTGCAGGTATCGCAATTCGCTCTCTCCCTTCGCCTTACTTATTATTTGGCGGTACAGCGATCATTGGCGGTGGGATTGCATTAGGCAATGTCTTACTGCCAGGATTAATTAAACGCGATTTCCCTCATTCCGTCGCCAGACTTACCGGCGCATATTCCCTGACAATGGGAGCTGCAGCGGCACTGGGATCGGCGATGGTAGTGCCGCTGGCTTTGAACGGTTTTGGCTGGCGAGGCGCGTTGCTCATGCTGATGTGTTTTCCTCTGCTGGCTCTTTTTTTATGGCTGCCACAGTGGCGAAGCCAACAACATGCAAATTTGAGCACCTCACGCGCCTTACATACTCGGGGTATCTGGCGTTCGCCGCTTGCCTGGCAGGTAACATTGTTTCTTGGGATCAACTCACTCGTCTATTACGTGATTATTGGCTGGCTTCCGGCGATCCTCATCAGTCACGGCTATAGCGAAGCACAGGCGGGTTCACTGCATGGTTTGCTGCAACTAGCCACAGCAGCTCCCGGTTTGCTGATCCCACTTTTCTTGCATCATGTGAAAGATCAGCGTGGTATTGCAGCGTTCGTTGCCTTGATGTGCGCAGTGGGCGCGGTTGGGCTCTGCTTTATGCCAGCGCACGCGATCACCTGGACTCTGCTTTTCGGCTTTGGTTCCGGCGCAACAATGATACTGGGGTTGACGTTCATTGGTCTGCGGGCAAGTTCTGCGCATCAGGCGGCGGCACTCTCGGGGATGGCACAATCCGTCGGGTATTTGCTGGCAGCCTGTGGGCCGCCGCTGATGGGTAAAATACACGATGCTAACGGTGACTGGTCCGTACCACTGATGGGTGTTGCAATACTTTCACTACTGATGGCGATTTTCGGACTTTGCGCCGGGAGAGACAAAGAAATTCGCTAATATCCGGTGCTATAGTGACGTGACAAATCATGCGTGAAAGGGAGAACAAACACGATGAATATTCAGTGCAAACGCGTTTATGATCCGGCTGAACAGAGCGATGGTTATCGCGTACTGGTCGACCGCCTCTGGCCGCGCGGTATCAAAAAAACCGATTTAGCCCTTGATGAGTGGGATAAAGAAATCACGCCGTCAACGGAACTGCGCAAAGCCTTTCACGGCGAAGTCGTCGATTTTGCAACCTTTCGCGAGCAATATCTTGCAGAACTGGCGCAACACGAGCAAGAAGGAAAGCGGCTGGCGAACATCGCCAAAAAACAGCCGCTGACCCTGCTCTACTCAGCAAAAAACACCACGCAGAACCATGCGCTGGTGCTGGCAGACTGGCTACGTAGCTTGTGATTTTAGTACGCCATCCGGCGGTTATTTTTCACCAGCCGGATGGTCCCGTCGCCACAATGCCCATTCATCAATCGTTTCACCGCCCGGTAATTTGCAATTGTTGCTGACCCCTTGCGCTGTCTGCACAGGAATGAGCGTCCCGCCCTTCTGCTGGCAATAGACCGACGCCGGATTTGCCATACCAATCTGCGGCGGTTTAGGTGCTTCTGGCTGAGAAGGGGTTGAACAACCAGCCAGGACCAGCAAGCAAGGCAGAACAAAACTGATAATTTTCATTTATTGATCTCACATATTTATCCAGACTTAGAGTATCGCGGTATCGTTTTGTTTTGCAGCACTATTTTTATTACATTCACTCAAATCATATTACGCCTTGTTTCATCTTTGTTGATGATGTTTTATCATGCCTGCAAAGATTAAATAATCAGCATTTACCCGCCGTATCCTGGAGTTGTTTCGTGTCAGATCAGATTATCGCCCGCGTCTCGCAATCCCTTGCCAAAGAACAGTCACTGGAAAGCCTGGTCCGACAGCTTCTGGAGATGCTGGAAATGGTCACTGATATGGAATCAACCTACCTGACCAAAGTGGATGTCGAAGCGCGCCTGCAGCATATAATGTTTGCCCGTAACAGCCAGAAAATGCACATCCCGGAGAATTTTACCGTCTCGTGGGATTACTCGTTATGCAAACGCGCCATTGATGAAAACTGCTTTTTCAGCGATGAAGTCCCTGACCGTTGGGGCGACTGTATTGCGGCACGCAATCTTGGCATCACCACATTTCTGAGCACGCCAATTCACTTACCGGATGGATCATTCTATGGCACGCTTTGCGCCGCCAGTAGTGAGAAGCGCCAGTGGAGTGAACGCGCGGAACAGGTTTTACAGTTATTCGCCGGACTGATTGCACAATATATTCAAAAAGAGGCACTGGTTGAACAGCTGCGCGAAGCCAATGCTGCGCTGATTGCGCAATCGTATACCGACTCGTTAACCGGGCTACCGAATCGGCGGGCGATTTTTGAAAATCTGACGACGCTGTTTTCTCTCGCCCGACATCTTAACCATAAGATAATGATCGCGTTTATCGATCTGGATAACTTCAAATTAATCAACGATCGTTTTGGTCATAATAGTGGTGATTTGTTCCTCATTCAGGTTGGCGAGCGCCTTAATACGCTCCAGCAAAATGGCGAAGTTATTGGTCGTCTCGGCGGTGATGAGTTTTTGGTTGTTTCACTGAACAACGAGAATGCGGATATTTCGTCTCTGCGAGAACGTATTCAACAGCAAATACGTGGAGAATATCACTTAGGTGACGTTGATTTGTATTATCCCGGTGCCAGTCTTGGCATAGTAGAAGTCGATCCTGAAACGACCGATGCAGACAGTGCCCTGCATGCTGCCGATATCGCGATGTATCAGGAGAAAAAACACAAACAGAAAACACCTTTTGTCGCGCATCCAGCGCTACATTCCTGAGGCGTATTCACATCCTTTTGATTGGTGATAACATGCGAATCGGTATTATTTTTCCGGTTGTAATCTTTATTACAGCGGTCGTATTTTTAGCATGGTTTTTTATTGGCGGCTATGCTGCCCCGGGAGCATAAAGATGAAAAAAACAACGATTATTATGATGGGTGTGGCGATTATTGTCGTACTCGGCACTGAGCTGGGATGGTGGTAACGTCACATCTAGAAAATAGCAAAGGCTGCCTGTGTGCAGCCTTTGTGCAATTTACGCGTTAACTTTTAATCTTTCTGTAGATAAACAGCACGACAATCGCGCCAATAACGGCAACCACGAAGCTGCCAAAATTGAAGCCATCGACTTTACCAAAGCCAAACAGCGTGCTGATCCATCCGCCGACTACGGCACCGACTATCCCCAGCAGGATGGTCATAAAGAATCCACCACCATCTTTACCTGGCATGATCCACTTCGCCAGAATACCGGCAATAAGCCCAAAAATAATCCATGACAGAATGCCCATTGTTTCCTCACTTATCTGTTTTGCATTAGCGGGTTAGTCGCTGATAAAAAGCATAGCACAACATCGTGAGGGCAAGATTTGTGACGAGCATCACGGAGGATTTTTTTGCGATGGCGCAGAAATTGCGCCATCAACGATCAGTGATAATTACCAACCACAAACATCATGTTCGTTTTCCGTGTCATAAGAACGCACGGTATTCACCAGATCTTTTATCACTTCAGCCGCCACTTCTGGCACCAGCAAAGTCATCGGCGTCTCTGTTTCATAATCGACAGAAACGCCATTGCTGTTATTGGTGACGGTCACGGTATACGTTGCTTTGCCCATGATTCATTTCCCGTTATGAATGACTTTCCGTTGTTGCGCACCTTCCATCAGGACTTCAGGAGCAACGAAGAAGTCAATGTTGAAATAAGTGTCGTCAGTCATGGCTTCAATGTTGTGCCACTTTTCTGGAGGGAACACAGCAAACTGCCCCGCTTCGATAAGGATCACTTGATCAGGCTCTGTACTGTGTTCATCAGCGTAGCCGAGATATTTGACCGCCCCATGCATAACGGAAAGGCGTGGGTAAACCCCCGGGCGCGTTCCTTTATCAAGATGACGTTCGAATATTCCGGCAGGCGCAGTTTGTTTATTCCAGAAAGGCGTTGAGCGCGTATGAATATAATTCTGTGGGATTTGCAGCATCCTTTTCCCTCCTTCGGTGAATGCGCTGAAAACGGTTTATTTCAGCCGTTTCAGGGTACGCCTGATAATTTGCATTTTAAATACCATTTATTGGTTACTATTTAGCACCGTATCAGAGAAGAATCAGGGAGGATTACAGGTGGGAAGCCCGCGACAACGCGGGCTGAATGCATCAGGACTGGAGCGTCGCCAGTCGGGCGGCGAAACCCACAAACATCAAACCAATCAGTGAGTTGCCCACTTTAGCCAGTTTCTTTTTGGTACGTATGTACTGCGTGACAAAAGCACCAGAAATAATCAGGAAGCTCAAATAGCAGAAACTCACCAGTTCCAGCGTCGTCGCCAGAATAAAGAATGAAATTCCCGTATGTGGGGCATTAACATCGATAAACTGTACGAAAAACGACACATAGAACAAAATGGCTTTCGGATTAGTCAGGCTCAAAATTAACGCGCGTTTAAAAATGGCACCGTATTGGGGCTCATCGGATTTGGCCTCGTTATTTTTACCCTTCAGGGTCGCGTAGAGAATTTTACTCCCCAGATAGAGCAAATAAAATGCACCAAGATAACGTACAATGTTGAATAATATCGGGGTGGTCTTAATTAATGTCGCCACTCCAGCCCATGCCAGAAACATCAATACCGCATCGCCAATAAATACACCACAGGCCGCAAGATAACCGCCTTTCATACCGCTACTGACGCTATTTTTGAGTACAAACAGGGTATTTGGCCCTGGCACCAACACAATAAAAATGGCCCCAACCAGATAGGTCCAGTAATTCAGAACCCCGTATTCAGCGAACACATTAACCTCTTTAATTATCTTTCGATCATGCGCGATTAAAGGTGAATATGCTAACCAATCTGTAGCTGCTTAGAAAGGAGAAAATCAGGTTTTAACCCGATATCAACGCGATAATTGAATCATTAATCAGGCATGCTCCAGTGAAAAATTCGGGTAGTGCTCGGCAAAATACTGGCGTAAAAATTCTACCGTTATCCGCACTTTCGCTGACGTCGCCAGCCTTGAAACATAAACGGCCCAGACGTTCGCTGGCTGGTAATATTCCGGTAGCACTTGCACTAAATGACCACTGGCAATGTTTTCGCTAACATCCCACCAGGAGCGCAGAGCAATCCCCTGCCCATCGAGACACCACTGATGGACAATTTCTCCATGATTAGACGACAGTGGGCCGGTAACTTTAATCGCATGGTGGCCTTCTTTATTGCGTAATTGCCAGACACCAAAAGGATGATCGCGCTCTTTAATGACCAGGCACGGCAATGCAGAAAGATCGGTTAAATGTTTCGGCGCGCCATGTTGCGCAATAAATTCCGGTGACGCGCAGAGAATGCGATAATTGGTCGCCAGTTTGCGGGCGATTAAATTAGGGGCGATATCATCGCCAATGCGAATATCGAGATCGACACCTTCATTGACCAAATCGACCAACCGGTCTTCCACATCAAAACGTAATTCCAGTTGCGGATACGCCTTCGCCAGCGCTGATAACGCCGGAGCCACCACCTGTCGTCCAAAACCAAAGCTGCTGATAATACGCAGCATCCCCTGTGGCACCTGACGCACGTCAGAAAGTTCGTCCATCATCTGACCGACATCCTGCAAAATCCGCTGCGCCCATTCATAAATCCGCTCTCCTTCTTCGGTAATGGTGACGCGGCGGGTGGTGCGGTGTAACAACACCACGTTTAGCGTTTGCTCCAGCAAGGCGATGCGCTTGCTGACGAACGCCGGAGAAACGCCCAATTCTTCTGCCACGGCGGCAAAACCAGCCCGGCGAGCCACCAGCATAAAGACGCGCAAATCGTTCAGCAGCGGTAAATTATTCATGATTCGTGTTTTATGTTTCACCAGTTACAGGGATTAATTCCTTTTCAGTCAATTATAGGATGGTGATGTTGTCAATTTTGATGGTCAGGAAGTGAGAACCCAATGATGAAAACGATGCGTATTGCTGCGATCCCGGGAGACGGGATTGGCAAAGAAGTCCTTCCTGAAGGGATTCGCGTGTTACAGGCTGCCGCTGAGCGCTGGGGCTTCGCCTTGAGTTTTGAGCAAATGGAGTGGGCGAGCTGCGAGTATTACAGCCATCACGGTAAAATGATGCCGGACGACTGGCATGAGCAACTTAGCCGTTTCGACGCCATCTATTTTGGTGCCGTCGGCTGGCCGGACACCGTTCCGGACCATATTTCGTTGTGGGGTTCGCTGCTGAAATTTCGTCGTGAATTCGACCAGTACGTCAACCTGCGCCCGGTTCGTCTCTTTCCTGGCGTTCCCTGCCCGCTGGCGGGAAAACAGCCTGGCGACATCGATTTTTACGTGGTCAGGGAAAACACCGAAGGCGAATATTCCTCGCTCGGCGGCAGAGTGAATGAAGGTACAGAGCATGAAGTCGTCATTCAGGAATCGGTATTTACTCGTCGTGGTGTCGATCGTATTTTGCGCTATGCCTTTGAACTTGCGCAAAGCCGCCCACGTAAGACGCTAACTTCTGCCACTAAATCGAACGGTTTAGCCATCAGCATGCCGTACTGGGATGAGCGAGTGGAAGCAATGGCTGAGAATTACCCGGAGATCCGCTGGGACAAGCAGCATATTGACATTCTCTGCGCACGTTTTGTGATGCAACCGGAACGCTTCGATGTGGTAGTGGCGTCCAATTTGTTTGGCGATATCCTTTCCGATCTTGGCCCGGCCTGCACCGGCACCATTGGCATTGCCCCATCCGCCAACCTGAATCCGGAACGCACTTTCCCGTCGCTCTTCGAGCCAGTCCACGGTTCCGCGCCGGATATCTACGGGAAAAAAATTGCTAACCCTATCGCCACAATTTGGGCCGGTGCAATGATGCTCGATTTTCTCGGCAATGGCGATGAGCGTTTCCAGCAAGCGCATAACGGTATTCTGGCCGCGATTGAAGAAGTGATTGCTCACGGGCCGAAAACACCTGATATGAAAGGCAATGCCACCACGCCACAGGTTGCCGACGCGATTTGCAAAATTATTTTGCGTTAAGGTCAAACCAGTTTATTTGAACCGCGTCACTGACGCGGTTTTTTTATTCGTTCTTTGCAGTAAATAACCTGCGTCATTTCACCTTTTATTGTTTCCGTTTCGTGTTTTATGGCTTTCCGTATTCTTAATTGTTTAATTTATGTAACATGCAAATAATCAATTTGTTAATTACGACAAACAACTCATTACCCTGCAAATAATTACAACTGGCAAAAGCCAGAGACGGGCTTTTATGCCCAGGAGATGACTCATGATGAGCAATGTTAAGAAAAAAGATGTGCCGTTGATAAGCATCAGCCTGGTGGCCATTCTTTTCATCGCAGCTACATTAAGCCTTTTCCCACAACAATCGGCCGACGCGGCCAACGCTATATACACTTTTGTTACGCGTACGTTAGGTTCCGCCGTACAGGTATTGGTTTTGCTGGCAATGGGACTGGTGATTTATTTAGCCACCAGTAAATACGGCAATATTCGTCTTGGCGAAGGAAAACCGGAATACAGCACGCTCTCCTGGCTGTTTATGTTTATTTGTGCCGGTTTGGGTTCTTCTACGCTTTATTGGGGGGTTGCTGAATGGGCCTATTATTATCAAACGCCTGGATTAAATATCGCACCGCGTTCACAACAGGCACTCGAATTTAGCGTTCCCTACTCCTTCTTCCACTGGGGCATCAGCGCCTGGGCAACTTATACGCTGGCCTCATTAATCATGGCTTATCACTTTCATGTGCGGAAAAATAAAGGGCTGAGCCTTTCCGGCATTATTGCTGCTATTACCGGCGTTCGCCCGCAAGGCCCGTGGGGGAAACTGGTCGATTTGATGTTCCTGATCGCCACTGTCGGCGCACTGACCATTTCCCTTGTTGTCACCGCAGCAACCTTTACCCGTGGGCTTTCCGCGCTGACCGGTTTACCCGATAACTTTACCGTACAGGCATTTGTGATCCTGCTTTCCGGCGGCATTTTTTGCCTAAGCTCGTGGATTGGTATCAACAACGGTTTGCAACGTCTAAGCAAAATGGTTGGCTGGGGCGCGTTCCTGCTGCCATTACTGGTGCTGATTGTCGGTCCAACCGAATTTATTACCAACAGCATCATCAATGCCATCGGCCTGACCACGCAAAACTTCCTGCAAATGAGCTTATTCACCGATCCGCTTGGCGATGGTTCATTTACCCGCAACTGGACCGTTTTCTACTGGCTGTGGTGGATCTCATACACGCCTGGCGTAGCAATGTTTGTCACCCGCGTTTCCCGCGGTCGTAAGATTAAAGAAGTTATCTGGGGACTGATCCTCGGCAGCACCGTCGGTTGCTGGTTCTTCTTCGGCGTAATGGAAAGCTATGCCATTCACCAGTTTATCAATGGCGTAATCAACGTCCCACAGGTGCTGGAAACACTGGGCGGCGAGACAGCTGTGCAGCAAGTTCTGATGTCGTTGCCAGCCGGTAAATTGTTCCTCGCCGCATACCTGGGCGTGATGATTATTTTCCTTGCCTCGCATATGGATGCGGTGGCCTACACCATGGCGGCAACCAGTACGCGTAATCTCCAGGAAGGTGACGATCCTGACCGTGGGCTGCGTCTTTTCTGGTGCGTGGTAATTACCCTGATCCCGCTTTCAATTCTTTTCACTGGCGCGTCGCTGGAAACGATGAAAACCACCGTCGTACTCACAGCCCTTCCGTTCCTCGTCATTTTACTGGTGAAAGTCGGCGGATTTATTCGCTGGCTGAAACAGGATTACGCCGACATTCCGGCTCATCAAGTTGAACATTACCTCCCGCAGACACCGGTTGAAGCCCTGGAAAAAACACCAGTGCTCCCTGCGGGAACCGTATTCAAAGGCGACAACTGAGCGCCATCATCCTAACGATAAAGGTATCCCTATGAGCAATCTGAGCCCTGACTTTGTACTACCCGAAAATTTTTGCGCTAACCCGCAAGAGGCGTGGACCATTCCTGCCCGTTTTTATACCGATCAGAACGCCTTTGAACACGAAAAAGAGAACGTCTTCGCCAAAAGCTGGATTTGCGTCGCTCACAGCAGCGAACTGGCGAATGCCAATGATTATGTGACGCGTGAGATCATTGGCGAAAGCATCGTGCTGGTACGTGGTCGTGATAAGGTTTTGCGCGCGTTCTATAACGTGTGTCCGCACCGTGGTCATCAGTTGTTGAGCGGTGAAGGAAAAGCAAAAAATGTGATTACCTGCCCGTATCACGCCTGGGCATTCAAACTCGATGGCAACCTGGCCCATGCACGTAACTGCGAAAACGTCGCCAATTTCGATAGCGACAAAGCGCAACTGGTTCCGGTGCGTCTGGAAGAATATGCCGGATTCGTCTTCATCAACATGGACCCTAACGCCACCAGCGTAGAAGATCAGTTACCCGGTCTGGGCGCGAAAGTGCTGGAAGCCTGCCCGGAAGTCCACGATCTGAAACTGGCGGCCCGCTTTACCACCCGCACGCCTGCCAACTGGAAGAACATTGTCGATAACTATCTCGAGTGCTATCACTGTGGTCCGGCGCATCCAGGTTTCTCCGACTCCGTACAGGTTGATCGTTACTGGCACACCATGCACGGTAACTGGACGCTGCAATACGGTTTCGCCAAACCGTCAGAACAGTCTTTCAAATTCGAAGAGGGCACGGATGCGGCATTCCACGGTTTCTGGCTGTGGCCGTGCACGATGCTGAACGTCACCCCGATCAAAGGGATGATGACGGTCATTTATGAATTCCCGGTGGATTCTGAAACTACCCTGCAAAACTACGATATTTACTTCACCAATGAAGAGTTAATCGACGAGCAAAAATCGCTGATTGAGTGGTATCGCGATGTGTTCCGTCCGGAAGATTTACGTCTGGTTGAAAGCGTACAGAAAGGGCTGAAATCGCGTGGCTATCGTGGTCAGGGGCGCATCATGGCCGACAGTAGCGGTAGCGGAATTTCCGAACATGGTATCGCCCACTTCCATAATCTGCTGGCGCAGGTGTTTAAGGACTAATGACATCGGCGGCGGTATTTTCCGCCGCTGGGCTGATTTTTGATGGAGTACAGCAATGTCAGACTATCAAATGTTTGAAGTACAGGTGAGCCAAATTGAACCGCTTACCGAACAGGTGAAACGCTTCACGCTGGTGGCAACCGATGGCAAACCATTACCTGCGTTTACCGGAGGAAGTCACGTCATTGTGCAGATGAGCGATGGTGATAACGAGTACAGCAATGCGTATTCACTACTGAGTTCGCCGCATGACACCTCTTGTTATCAGATTGCCGTTCGGCTGGAGGAAAACTCGCGCGGCGGTTCCCGCTTTTTGCATCAGCAGGTAAAATTGGGCGATCGGTTAACGATTTCAACGCCTAATAACCTGTTTGCGCTAATTCCCTCGGCAAGAAAGCATCTGTTTATCGCGGGCGGTATTGGTATCACCCCTTTCCTGTCGCACCTGGCAGAGTTGCAATACAGCGACGTCGACTGGCAGCTACATTACTGCACGCGAAATCCAGAAAGTTGCGCATTTCGTGATGAGCTAGTCCAGCATCCACAGGCTGAGAAAGTTCACTTACATCACTCATCAACCGGAACAC
The DNA here is from genome assembly GCF_046486405.1 of Escherichia sp. WS338. Classification (NCBI taxonomy): domain Bacteria; kingdom Pseudomonadati; phylum Pseudomonadota; class Gammaproteobacteria; order Enterobacterales; family Enterobacteriaceae; genus Escherichia; species Escherichia sp. WS338. The sequence continues at coordinate 237,778 of NZ_JBJQLL010000005.1, forward strand.
GACTGGAATTAGCGCGATTATTGGCGGATATCGAACCTGGCACACATGTTTATACCTGTGGCCCCGAGGCGCTAAATGAAGCGGTAAGAAGTGAAGCTGCGCGTCTGAACATCGCCGCCGATACGCTGCACTTTGAGCAATTTGCTATCGAAGACAAAACCGGCGATGCATTTACCCTGGTGCTTGCCCGTTCCGGAAAAGAGTTTGTGGTGCCGGAAGAGATGACTATTTTGCAGGTTATTGAAAATAATAAAGCAGCGAAAGTGGAATGTTTATGTCGTGAAGGGGTATGCGGAACCTGCGAAACGGCAATACTGGAAGGTGAAGCTGACCATCGGGATCAGTATTTTAGCGATGAAGAGCGTGCCAGCCAGCAAAGTATGTTGATCTGTTGTTCGCGTGCGAAGGGTAAACGCCTGGTGTTGGATTTGTAGTTTGCCGAAGCCGGACTGAGCGCGCCCAGTCCGGCTTCGGAAGATTTTACTGCGGATATTCCTGCAATAAATTGTGTAATGCTTCCGCCATCAGCTCACCACGCCAGCCGGAAATCAGCTCCGGCAAATTGTTCTGCGGTTTCAGTTTCCAGTGCCAGTTCAGCAGTTGGTTGATTTGCCGACGCGATGCCAGCAATTCGGCGCTGATCTTGTGCGTTTCGCTCACGTCAGTAATCAACGACTTAATCGCTTTAAACGCTTTACGATAACCCGGCATGTCCATCAGGTTAAGCATCGGCTGCGGTAAGGCCTCTTCCGGCAATGCCTGCGCTTTTTCCACCAGCGCCAGCAGCGTTTTACCGTGAAAGCGGATTTCGCTACCGGATAAGCCCAGGCTGTCCAGTTCGCCTAAACTTCCCGGCATATAACGCGCTACGGACCACAAATGCTCTTCACGCACGACAAAGTTCACTGCCAGATCGCGCTCCCGCGCCTTGCGCAGTCGCCAGTCGGCTAACAGTTGCAGACAGGCCAGTTGGCGTGTGCGTAACTGCCAGGCATTGGTGATATCACGCCAGGCATCTTCCGGTGCAACGATTTCCTGACGACGCATTTGCATCAGGCGGCATTCATCCAGCGCCGCAGGTAGCCAGCCGGAGGCCTCCGTTTCTACCATAAGCTTTGCGGTGATCGGTAACAGATACCAGACATCCGCCGCTGCGTATTCACACTGACGTTCGGTCAGCGGTCTGGCCAGCCAGTCGGTGCGCGATTCACTCTTGTCCAGCGTAACGCCGGAATACTCTTCCACCATGGAAGCGAAACCCCATGACATCGGGCGTCCGCAGAAGGCAGCAAGGATTTGCGTGTCAATCAGGGGTTGTGGTAATTCGCCAAAGACATTGAGGAACACTTCCAGATCTTCACTGCCTGCATGGAGAAATTTTGTGATGGACGGATCGCGCAGGATCGCCTTCAGTGGTGACCAGTCGGAGATCCCGAGAGGATCAATTAGCGCCAGATGCTCACCATCAAAAAGTTGAATTAGACCCAGTTGCGGGTAATAGGTGCGCGTACGAACAAATTCAGTATCCAGGGCTATCGCCGGAAAGGCACGGACGGCTTCACACAAAGAAGCCAGCGCATCGTCCGTGGTAATCATTTGGTAATTCAAATTGTATTCTCTTTAGTGGGCGTCAAAAAAAACGCCGGATTAACCGGCGTCTGACGACTGACTTAACGCTCAGGCTTTATTGTCCACTTTGCCGCGCGCTTCGTCACGTAATTCTCGTCGCAAAATTTTTCCGACGTTAGATTTCGGTAACTCATCACGAAACTCCACCAGCTTCGGTACTTTGTAGCCTGTGAGCTGACGGCGGCAAAAAGTCACCAGTGACTCTTCGGTAAGCGATGGATCTTTTTTCACAACGAAGATTTTCACCGCTTCGCCACTGGAGCCAGAAGGTACGCCAACAGCCGCGACTTCCTGTACGCCAAGATGCTGCATGACGACATCTTCAATCTCGTTGGGATAGACGTTAAAACCGGAAACCAGAATCATGTCTTTTTTACGATCGACAATGCGCAGGAATCCTTCTTCATCCATCACCGCGATGTCGCCGGTGTGTAACCAGCCATTTTTGATGATTTCATCGGTAGCATCCGGACGCTGCCAGTAACCCAGCATCACCTGCGGTCCTTTGACACAAAGCTCACCCGGTTGACCCGGTGGTACTTCATTATCATCATCATCCACCAGTTTGGCTTCCGTCGACGGCACCGGCAAACCGATGCTACCACTATGATAATCAATATCATACGGGTTAACGCTGACCAGCGGCGCACACTCGGTCAGGCCATAACCTTCCAGCAGATACTGTCCTGTCAGTTTCACCCAACGTTCTGCCACCACTTGCTGAACAGGCATCCCTCCGCCTGCGGAAAGATGCAGACTGGAGAAATCCAGCTGCTGGAACTCTTTATTGTTCAGCAACGCATTGAACAAGGTGTTAACGCCAGTGATAGCGGTAAACGGATATTTCGCTAACTCTTTTACCAACCCTGGAATATCGCGCGGGTTAGTGATAAGCAGGTTCTGCCCACCCAGTTCGATAAACAGCAGGCAGTTAATGGTCAGTGCAAAAATGTGATACAGCGGCAGCGCCGTCACCACCAGCTCTTTGCCCGGATGCAACAGCGGACCATAGGTCGCGTTAACCTGTTCCAGGTTCGCCAGCATATTGCGGTGAGTCAGCATCGCGCCTTTCGCCACACCAGTGGTACCGCCGGTGTATTGCAGGAAAGCTAAATCTTCCGGCACCAGTTCGGGTTTGACGTACTGCATCCGGTAGCCGTTGTGCAGGGCGCTACGAAATGAAATGGCATCTGGCAGATGGTATTTCGGCACCAGACGCTTGATGTATTTAACAACGAAATTGACTACCGTGCCTTTTGCCGTAGATAGCTGATCGCCCATACGGGTCAGAATTACGTGCTGAACGGCGGTTTTATCAACCACTTTTTCCAGAGTGTGGGCAAAGTTAGACACGATAACAATCGCCGATGCGCCGCTATCGTTAAGCTGATGCTCAAGTTCACGCGGGGTATACAACGGGTTAACGTTTACGACAATCATCCCGGCACGCAAAATGCCAAACAGCGCCACCGGATATTGCAATAAATTAGGCATCATCAACGCAACGCGATCGCCTTTCTTCAGTCCCAACCCTTGTTGCAAATAAGCGGCAAACGCGCGACTGCGTTCTTCCAGTTTGCGGAAGGTCATCACCTCCCCCATATTCACAAACGCGGGTTGATCGGCGTAGCGCGCGACCGACTGCTCAAACATATCTACCAGAGATTGATAACGGTCAGGGTTGATCTCCGTCGGAACGTCCGCGGGATAACGGTTAAGCCAAACCTTCTTCAATTCTTCACCTCTAAAATGCGTGTTCGTCGTCATCGCAACCCCAAATGATATACATGCCGTTAACATAATATTAACTCATCATACCAGCTTGATAATTACCCAACGAAAAGGTTGCGAAGCGCGTCACTATTTATTTTTATCTTTACCGTAAGAATGCAGAAACAGCGGACCAGCCGCTGTTTCTTTTTCTTTAAAAACAAGCAATTATTCAGTTACAACAGTTTGTACTCTCGCGGGGCCGGGATTATACCAGCCCCATCCACCGTAGCCATAGGGCCAGCCACGACCGCCATAAAACCATGGATCAATCGGCTGAGGCGGCATAATCACCTGCTGGGTTAAATGCCAACGTTTGTAACCCGTTACCTGCATCACCATAAATTTATAGGGCGTATTACCGATTTTGCCGTCAACCGCACCGGTGATTGGCCCAACTACCGTAACCAGTTGTCCACGGAAATCTACCGGGTCCAGAAAACCGTTCACATCAGCATAAATGCGACCGCGAGAAGGTTCTCCCAGCGTCGGTCTGGCTCCGCTGTCCAGTGGTACGGTGGCAATTTCCAGGCGGGTTTTCCCTTGCTGGTTTTGTACCGCAACCACTTTGCCACCAAAGCGTGCCTCCTGACCAACGTACAGCTGCGGCGCACTCATCACCCGAACTAAATCTTGTTGCGGCGTGGGACTGCTGCCTTTAATGGCGTCCGGCACAGTAACACAACCGCTGAGCATTAGCGCAAACGTACCTGCCAGTATGCCTTTGATAACATTCTTTTGAACCGCCATGATGCGACTCCTTTTTTCTCAGGGCATACTCTTAAGATTCATTCTTTGCCCGGAAGTTTCTTCCATGCGACGTTGTTACGTAAATAAACCGGTTCGGCATGTTCCACCGCCACCGTTTTACCCTCGGCAAACATCTGACACGCAATCGGAAGCATATCTTCTGCAGCGGGCAGTAACACTTCGCCATCGCACAGGGTCAAACCGCTCTCTTTACCGAGATCCGGCCAGGCTTGCCAGCCTGTACCTACCGTCACCCATTCCCCGGAAAGCTGTTGCATCCGTTCATGAACGAGTTCGGGTTTGAGTACGGCTTCGGTTTCTTCACCGTGCCAGATACCCTTTTCATCACGCTGATATTCGGCCCAGTAAACTTCGCCCATCCGCGCATCAATAGCAGCCAGCACGCGGGTTGCGCCGTTTTTGCGCCACGCCCCTTGCGCCATTGTCATGAGCGTGGAAACGCCAATCATCGGCAGATCCGCGCCAAGCGCCAGCCCCTGCGCAATACCAATACCAATGCGCACGCCGGTAAAGCTACCGGGGCCGCGCCCGTAAGCCAGAGCGTTAATATCAGTCAGGGAAGTTCCGCTGGTGGTCAGGATATCCTGCACCATCGGTAAGATTCGTTGAGTATGTTCACGAGGGCAAAGCTCAAAATGAGCGTTGACAGTACCGTCGTTCCACAGGGCGACAGAGCAGGCCTCTGTCGCGGTATCGATAGCCAGAATTCGCATGGGTCTTCGTGCTTAGATCAATAAAAAGGCGCGCATCATACCATACTCCGTAACAAATTACCTGGAGGATGGTATCGCAAGGAAACGAACCGCACGGGCAATGTCACGGGTGCGCGGCGCTGGCGGCAGACTGGCGAGAAACGTCGCGCCGTAAGGGCGCATCACCAGCCGATTATCGCAAATCACCAGCACGCCGCGATCGTCGGCGTCGCGAATCAGTCGCCCTACTCCCTGCTTGAGAGTAATCACCGCATCCGGCAGTTGTACTTCATCGAACGGGTCACCACCACGCAAACGGCAATCTTCCATGCGCGCTTTTAATAGTGGATCATCCGGTGAGGTAAACGGCAACTTGTCGATAATCACCAATGACAATGTATCGCCACGCACATCCACCCCTTCCCAGAAGCTGCTGGTTGCCACAAGAAGCGCGTTACCGGCGCTGACAAATTGCTGCAACAGTTGCCCTTTGCTGGTTTCCCCCTGCAACAAAACGGGAAGCGTCATGGTAGCGCGGAACTGCTCGGCAAGATCGCGCATCATGGCGTGCGAGGTACAAAGCATAAAACAACGACCGTTGTTAGCTTCGATGATCGGTCGCAACATTGCCGCCAGTTGCCGTGCGGAGCCCGGTTGATTGGTTTGCGGCAGGTTGCGCGGCACACAGAGTAACGCCTGGCGGCTGTAATCAAACGGGCTGGGTAACAGCAACGACTCTGCCTGTTCAATGCCAAGCCGCGAGGTAAAATGATGCAGATCGTCGTTCACCGACAGCGTTGCTGAGGTAAAGATCCAGCTACCGGGTTTTTGCGCCATTAACTCTTTGAATTTATCCGCCACGCTGAGCGGCGTGAGCGCCAGAGTAAAATGGCGCGAAGTGCATTCGTACCAGTAGCTGTAGCCCGGCTGATTGATCTCTTTTAGCCGTTTCAGCCGCGTACGATACAACGTGGCGCGCTCAAATGCCGCATCCAGCAAGGCGGAACGCCCCAGCGACAGTTTCGCCACGTCATAACAAAGTTCCAGGGTGTCATCGAGCAGTAAAAACGCCCGTTGAATTTGCGGATTAGCTAACAGTTCGCGCAGGTTGCCACGATAACCAGGCTCACCGAGTTGCAGACGAAAATCCTGCGCGCTCTGGGCAAGGCGGTCGGCGCACTTTTGTAACTGCTGAGTATCTTTTAATTCGGTGCGATAGGCGATGGTGATGTCTTTTGCCAGGTCGAGCAGTTGTCGACTGGAGAGTGACTGACCAAAATACTGGCTGGCAATGTCAGGCAGCTGGTGGGCTTCGTCGAAGATCATGACGTCAGCTTCCGGGATCAGTTCGCCAAATCCACTCTCTTTCACCACCATATCCGCCAGAAAGAGATGATGGTTTACCACCACCACATCGGCGTCCATCGCTTTTTTGCGTGCTTTGACCACAAAGCAATCTTTATACATCGGGCAGTCGCTGCCAAGGCAGTTATCGTTGGTGCTGGTGACCAGCGGCCACGCCTGTGAATCTTCCGCCACGCTGACGCAGGTGCTGATATCACCATCGATTGTTTGATTAGACCAGGAGCGCAGCAGGATCACATCGCTTAAGATTTGTACCGGCAGATCGCCCCCCGTCAGCGCCTGCTGTTCGAGACGTTCGAGGCAGAGGTAGTTTGAGCGCCCTTTCAGCAACGCCACGTTGCCCGTATATTTCAACGCCTTTGAAACCGTTGGCAAATCGCGGCTGTAGAGCTGATCCTGCAACGCTTTTGAGCCGGTCGAGATAATGACTTTCTTTTTCGCCCGCAGCGCAGGGGCCAGGTAAGCGTAGGTTTTGCCCGTACCGGTTCCGGCTTCCACCACCAGCGGCTGGCCTTTTTCTATCGCCTGGGTGACGGCTACCGCCATCTGTCGCTGTGGTTCTCGCGGCTTAAAGCCTGGTATCGCTTTCGCCAGCTGACCGTCTGGTGCAAAATCGTCCGTCACACTACCCCCTGTTGATTTGAACAGGGATTATGTCAGGATGAGGGCGCTTTCGCCAGTTGAAGTGGTGACGGCGACCTCACATTGTGGCAGTCTTTGCAGCACGAAAATGGAAGTATTAATGAGGACAAAATGATGACTATCGTTCGTATCGATGCTGAAGCCCGCTGGTCTGATGTAGTAATCCACAACAACACTCTCTACTACACTGGTGTACCGGAAAACCTCGACGCCGATGCCTTTGAGCAAACCGCCAACACGCTGGCGCAGATTGACGCCGTGCTGGAAAAACAGGGCAGCAATAAATCGAGCATTCTGGATACCACCATTTTCCTGGCCGATAAAAACGACTTCGCGGCGATGAATAAAGCGTGGGATGCCTGGGTTGTCGCGGGTCATGCGCCGGTGCGCTGCACGGTACAAGCGGGTTTGATGAACCCGAAGTATAAAGTTGAAATTAAGATTGTGGCTGCGGTGTAAGCTTTATCGAAGCAAAATAAGTCAGACGATAATTTATCGATAATACTGGTCGGTTTTACATAAATCGACCAGAGATTAAGATATTACTGTTGATGCTTCTGCTAATTCATTATTTATTTTTATAATTTCAATTTTATCTATAAAACTAACTATATAAATAAACATAACAATGCCGTTGTGTTCGCCCTTCGATTAGCATCTCTGGTTTTCTTTCTTAGCTGAACAATTTGGTTATAGCGTGCGGACTGACCGTTAATTTTCTCCATCTTACTGGATAACACACCATGAGCTGCTACCTTTAAAACACCTGAATGTCAACAGGTTAACTCGTGCCATATCGTTATAATCCCTTTGATATTAGATGCAAATTAAGGTCATATATAGCCTTATCGATAACATGGTTAATTTTAAGGATAAGAATATGCCTGCTGTAATAGATAAAGCCCTGGATTTCATTGGTGCCATGGATGTATCAGCGCCAACACCAAGTTCGATGAATGAAAGCACGGCGAAGGGAATCTTTAAATATTTGAAAGAACTGGGAGTACCCGCGACTGCCGCTGATATTACGGCGCGAGCTGACCAGGAAGGCTGGACCCCGGGGTTCACGGAAAAAATGGTTGGATGGGCAAAAAAAATGGAGTCTGGTGAACGCATTGTGATTAAAAATCCTGAATACTTTTCAACATATATGCAGGAAGAACTAAAAGCACTGGTCTAAGTTAAATTTACATCAGCATAAATGGGTCAGGACGCTTTTAATCACATATGAAAAGCGTCCTTTTTCTCACAATCAAATAACCATTGGCTTCTATAACGAAAGCGATACGGATAAGTGTGTTACTCGTCTTCATCCTCAAAACGCGCCACGATTCGCTCGCCGGCATGGTTGGCACGCAGCTCTTCTGCCACCAACGCGATTGCCTGGCCGCTGCTCATCCCTTGAGCCATCAGTTCCTGGATCCGCTCGACAGCTTTTTGCTGCTGTTCATGGGTGAGTGAAGGTAAACCTGCAAACATTGTTAACTCCTGCTAAATTGTTGGCGCTAATTATTTCATGCTACCCGGCACATAGCCAGTAGAGTCAGGACTGATGAAGACGTTATCTCCCGCTGTGATTACTTTACCCTGGCGTCAGGACGCCGCTGAATTTTATTTCTCCCGCTTAAGCCACCTGCCGTGGGCGATGCTTTTACACTCCGGCTATGCCGATCATCCATATAGCCGCTTTGATATTGTGGTCGCCGAGCCAATTTGCACTTTAACCACTTTCGGTAAAGAAACCGTTGTTAGTGAAAGCGAAAAACGCACAACGACCACTGATGACCCGCTACAGGTGCTCCAGCAGGTGCTGGATCGCGCGGACATTCGCCCAGCGCATAACGAAGATTTGCCATTTCAGGGCGGCGCGCTGGGATTGTTTGGCTACGATCTGGGCCGCCGTTTTGAGTCACTGCCAGAAATTGCGCAGCAAGATATCGTTCTGCCGGATATGGCAGTGGGTATCTACGATTGGGCGCTCATTGTCGACCACCAGCGTCATACAGTTTCTTTGCTGAGTCATAATGATGTCAATGCCCGTCGGGCCTGGCTGGAAAGCCAGCAATTCTCGCCGCAGGAAGATTTCACGCTCACTTCCGACTGGCAATCCAATATGACCCGCGAGCAGTACGGCGAAAAATTTCGCCAGGTACAGGAATATCTGCACAGCGGTGATTGCTATCAGGTGAATCTCGCCCAGCGTTTTCATGCGACCTATTCTGGCGATGAATGGCAGGCATTCCTTCAGCTTAATCAGGCCAACCGCGCGCCATTTAGCGCTTTTTTACGTCTTGAACAGGGCGTGATTTTAAGCCTTTCGCCAGAGCGGTTTATTCTTTGTGATAATAGTGAAATCCAGACCCGCCCGATTAAAGGCACGCTACCACGCCTGCCCGATCCTCAGGAAGATAGCAAACAAGCAGAGAAACTGGCGAACTCAGCGAAAGATCGTGCCGAAAATCTGATGATTGTCGATTTAATGCGTAATGATATCGGTCGTGTTGCCGTAGCAGGTTCGGTAAAAGTACCAGAGCTCTTCGTGGTGGAACCCTTCCCTGCCGTGCATCATCTGGTCAGCACCATAACGGCGCGGCTACCAGAACAGTTACACGCCAGCGATCTGCTGTGCGCAGCTTTTCCTGGTGGCTCAATAACCGGGGCTCCGAAAGTACGGGCTATGGAAATTATCGACGAACTGGAACCGCAGCGACGTAATGCCTGGTGCGGCAGCATTGGCTATTTGAGCTTTTGCGGCAACATGGATACCAGCATTACTATCCGCACTCTGACTGCCATTAACGGACAAATATACTGCTCTGCGGGCGGTGGAATTGTCGCCGATAGCCAGGAAGAAGCGGAATATCAGGAAACTTTTGATAAAGTTAATAAGATATTACGCCAACTGGAGAAGTAAGACGTGGAATACCGTAGCCTGACGCTTGATGATTTTTTATCGCGCTTTCAACTTTTGCGCCCGCAAATTAACCGGGAAACCCTAAATCATCGTCAGGCTGCCGTGTTAATCCCCATCGTCCGTCGACCGCAACCGGGGTTGTTGCTGACTCAGCGTTCAATTCATCTGCGTAAACACGCTGGACAAGTGGCATTCCCTGGAGGCGCAGTCGATGACACGGATGCATCAGTTATCGCCGCCGCGCTGCGCGAAGCTGAAGAAGAGGTCGCTATACCGCCTTCCGCCGTTGAAGTTATCGGCGTACTGCCGCCCGTCGATAGCGTAACTGGCTACCAGGTAACCCCGGTGGTCGGCATTATCCCGCCCGATCTGCCGTATCGCGCCAGTGAAGATGAAGTCTCGGCGGTGTTTGAAATGCCGCTCGCCCAGGCATTACATCTGGGTCGTTATCACCCTTTAGATATCTACCGCCGTGGCGATTCACATCGGGTATGGCTGTCCTGGTATGAACAGTATTTTGTATGGGGAATGACCGCAGGCATAATTCGTGAGCTGGCGCTGCAAATTGGTGTGAAACCCTGACTATACTTATCTTTACATCTACAAAACACTACTTGAGACAATCATCGCAATATTAGTTAAATCGCGGTTTTTGATTAGTTTAATTCATGTGAATAGTTAAGCCAGTCGCCGCGTTCCCTCTTACACTATGCGCTGTTATTAGTTCGTTACTGGAAGTCCAGTCACCTTGTCAGGAGTATTATCGTGATTAGTCTATTCGACATGTTTAAGGTGGGGATTGGTCCCTCATCTTCCCATACCGTAGGGCCTATGAAGGCGGGTAAACAGTTCGTCGATGATCTGGTCGAAAAAGGCTTACTGGATAGCGTTACTCGCGTTGCCGTGGACGTTTATGGTTCACTGTCGCTGACGGGTAAAGGCCACCACACCGATATCGCCATTATTATGGGTCTTGCAGGTAACGAACCTGCCACCGTGGATATCGACAGTATTCCCGGTTTTATTCGCGACGTAGAAGAGCGCGAACGTCTGCTGCTGGCACAGGGACGGCATGAAGTGGATTTCCCGCGCGACAACGGGATGCGTTTTCATAACGGCAACCTGCCGCTGCATGAAAACGGTATGCAAATCCACGCCTATAACGGCGATGAAGTCGTCTACAGCAAAACTTATTATTCCATCGGCGGCGGTTTTATCGTCGATGAAGAACACTTTGGTCAGGATGCCGCCAACGAAGTGAGCGTGCCGTATCCGTTCAAATCTGCCACCGAACTGCTGGCGTACTGCAATGAAACCGGCTATTCGCTTTCTGGTCTCGCTATGCAGAACGAACTGGCGCTGCACAGCAAGAAAGAGATCGACGAGTATTTCGCTCATGTCTGGCAAACCATGCAGGCATGTATCGATCGCGGGATGAACACCGAAGGCGTACTGCCAGGCCCGCTGCGCGTGCCGCGTCGTGCGTCGGCCCTGCGCCGGATGTTAGTTTCCAGCGATAAACTGTCTAACGATCCGATGAATGTCATTGACTGGGTAAACATGTTTGCGCTGGCAGTTAACGAAGAAAACGCCGCCGGTGGTCGTGTGGTAACAGCGCCAACCAACGGTGCTTGTGGCATTGTTCCGGCAGTGCTGGCTTATTATGACCACTTTATTGAATCGGTTAGCCCGGACATCTATACCCGTTACTTTATGGCAGCGGGCGCGATTGGTGCACTGTATAAAATGAACGCGTCTATTTCCGGTGCGGAAGTCGGTTGCCAGGGCGAAGTGGGTGTTGCCTGTTCAATGGCTGCTGCGGGTCTTGCAGAACTGCTGGGCGGTAGCCCGGAACAGGTTTGCGTGGCGGCGGAAATTGGCATGGAACACAACCTTGGTTTAACCTGCGACCCGGTTGCAGGGCAGGTTCAGGTGCCGTGCATTGAGCGTAATGCCATTGCCTCTGTGAAGGCGATTAACGCCGCACGGATGGCTCTGCGCCGCACCAGTGCACCGCGCGTCTCGCTGGATAAGGTCATCGAAACGATGTACGAAACCGGTAAGGACATGAACGCCAAATACCGCGAAACCTCACGCGGTGGTCTGGCAATCAAAGTCCAGTGTGACTAATACTTCTTACTCGCCCATCTGCAACGGATGGGCGAATTTATCCCCGCTTTCTCGTCTGCTGTAATATTCCCCACTACACTTCCACTGTTGCGTCAGGCGTTTGTCGCCATACGCTTACAGGGTGGCCCGCATGCAAAAAGCACAACGGATCATTAAAACCTATCGCCGTAATCGAATGATTGTTTGTACGATTTGCGCACTCGTTACGCTCGCTTCGACCCTGAGCGTGCGATTTATTTCACAGCGTAACTTAAATCAACAACGGGTAGTACAATTCGCCAATCACGCTGTAGAGGAATTAGATAAAGTACTGCTTCCCCTACAGGCAGGTAGCGAAGTCTTGCTTCCGCTGATTGGTCTGCCCTGCTCTGTCGCCCATTTGCCATTACGTAAACAGGCGGCAAAACTCCAAACTGTGCGATCCATTGGCCTGGTGCAAGACGGCACACTTTATTGCTCCAGCATTTTTGGTTATCGCAATGTGCCCGTCGTGGACATTCTGGCTGAACTTCCTGCACCGCAACCACTTTTACGCCTGACGACCGACCATGCCCTGATTAAAGGCAGTCCGGTTTTGATTCAATGGACGCCAGCAGCGGGCAGTAGCAAAGCTGGGGTTATGGAGATGATTAACATCGACTTACTGGCGGCAATGCTGCTTGAGCCACAACTGCCGCAAATCAGTAGCGCCAGCCTGACGGTGGACGATCGGCATTTGCTCTATGGTAATGGGCTGGTAGATTCCCTTCCGCAACCTGAAAACAATGAAAACTATCAGGTTTCTTCGCAACGCTTTCCTTTTACCATTAACGTTAATGGCCCGGGGGCTACGGCGCTGGCATGGCACTATCTTCCAACACAATTACCGCTGGCGGTGCTGCTAAGTTTACTGGTGGGCTATATCGCCTGGCTGGCGACCGCTTACCGGATGAGTTTTTCCCGCGAAATCAATCTGGGCCTGGCGCAACATGAGTTCGAATTGTTCTGCCAGCCTTTGCTTAATGCGCGCAGCCAGCAATGTATTGGCGTAGAGATTTTGCTGCGCTGGAACAATCCGCGTCAGGGCTGGATTTCGCCGGATGTGTTTATTCCTATCGCGGAAGAACATCATTTAATTGTGCCACTGACCCGCTATGTGATGGCAGAAACCATTCGTCAGCGCCATGTTTTCCCGATGAGTAGTCAGTTTCATGTTGGCATTAACGTCGCACCCAGCCATTTTCGCCGTGGTGTGCTGATAAAAGATCTCAATCAGTACTGGTTTAGCGCTCACCCGATTCAGCAACTGATCCTCGAAATCACCGAACGCGATGCCTTACTGGATGTTGATTATCGGATTGCCCGCGAGCTACATCGTAAAAACGTCAAACTGGCGATTGATGACTTCGGCACCGGCAATAGTTCATTTTCCTGGCTTGAAACATTACGTCCTGACGTGCTGAAAATTGATAAGTCATTTACCGCAGCTATAGGTTCTGACGCGGTTAACTCGACGGTGACCGATATCATCATCGCACTGGGGCAAAGACTGAATATTGAACTGGTGGCGGAGGGTGTGGAAACGCAAGAACAGGCGAAATATTTGCGCCGTCATGGCGTCCATATTTTGCAAGGGTATTTGTACGCACAGCCGATGCCACTACGTGATTTTCCCAAATGGCTGGCGGGCAGCCAACCGCCGCCCGCCCGGCATAATGGACATATCACACCCATTATGCCGTTACGTTAACGCTTACTCATCTTCATCGTGCGCCGGTTGCTCTTTAACAATGCGAACCAGATCAACACGATAATCATTGGCTTCAATGATGGTGATATGCAGTGGCCCTACATCAATCACATCGCCCACACGGGGAATGTGACCATTTGCCGAGATCACGAGGCCCGCGACCGTCGCGATATCATCGTCATCGGCAAGGTGCTCAACATCAAGCGCCTGCTGCAAGGCATGCAAATCTGTACCGCCTTTTACCAGCCAGCCGTCACCGTCGGTAATGATTTCCGGCGTTTCGTCAGCGTCCGGGAATTCACCCGCAATGGCTTCCAGCACATCCAGCGGCGTGACCAAGCCTTGTACCACACCAAACTCGTTGGTCACGATAACAAAGCTCCCGCGAGCACGACGCAGCACGCCCAGCAGGTTGATCGGATCGAGGGTTTCCGGGACGATAATCGCCGGAGACGCCGAAGCAATCGCCGCCACATCAACGCCCTCTTCCAGCGCCACCAGCAGTTCTTTAGCACGTACGATACCAATGATTTCATCCAGTTCACCGCTACATACCGGGAACAGACTGTGCGGTGAAGAGAGCAGTTGCTCGCGGATTTCATCGACCCCGAGATTAGCATCAACCCAGCTTATTTCACCGCGCGGCGTCATGATCCCGCGCAGAGAACGCGACGCCAGCGTCAGTACGCCGTTAATCATGTAACGTTCTTCTTCGGCAAATGCACCTTCCGGGATCGGCATCGGCATCGGGTTATCGGCATCGTGCTGGACATTGGCCTGACGTTTCCCGCCCATCAAACGCAGGATGGCATCGGCAGTACGCGCTCGCAGCGGCAAAGTCGACTGGTGACGAATAAAGTTGCGACGCGCAATCTGGTTAAACACTTCGATGATGATCGAGAAGCCAATCGCGGCATACAGGTAACCTTTCGGAATGTGGAAACCGAAACCTTCTGCCACCAGACTCAGACCAATCATTAACAGGAAGCTCAGACAGAGCACCACCACCGTTGGATGCTGGTTAACAAATCGCGTCAGCGGTTTCGATGCCAGCAGCATAACTGCCATCGCAATCACTACCGCCGCCATCATCACCGGCAAATGGTTAACCATCCCTACTGCAGTAATTACCGCATCCAACGAGAAGACGGCGTCAAGGATGACAATCTGTGTGACGACCACCCAGAAACTGGCGTAGCCTTTACCGTGGCCGGAATCATGATCGCGGTTTTCCAGCCGTTCATGCAGTTCGGTTGTTGCTTTGAACAGCAAGAATATGCCCCCGAACAACATAATCAGGTCGCGTCCGGAGAAGGAGAAATCCATGACGGTAAATAGCGGTTTGGTCAGCGTGACCATCCATGAAATCAGCGACAGCAGCCCCAGACGCATAATCAGCGCCAGTGATAATCCCAGCAAACGCGCTTTATCGCGTTGTTTTGGCGGCAGTTTGTCAGCAAGAATGGCAATGAAGACCAGGTTATCGATACCCAGCACAATTTCGAGAACAACAAGCGTGAGTAGCCCCGCCCAAATTGAGGGGTCCATTAAGAATTCCATGACAAGCTCCTGCTTAAGGAATAGCTATTCGACGCCAGAAATAATGCAGGCGTAACGACAAAATGCAAACGAAAGGTGCGGCATAGAGTGCCAGAAAGGCAGGCGTTAAAAGGCCTGATGCTGAAATGACGTCGGTGACGATCCATACTGCGGGCTACTGCCCTATACTCCATGGTTGTTAAACGGGAGTTAAACATATCAGAGACGCCTCTGATTTGGCAAAGATTTACCTTCCTTTGCAAACGAATGTGACAAGGATATTTTACCTTTCGAAATTTCTGCTAATCGAAAGTTAAATTACGGATCTTCATCACATAAAATAATTTTTTCGATATCTAAAATAAATCGCGAAACGCAGGGGTTTTTGGTTGTAGCCCTTATCTGAATCGATTCGATTGTGGACGACGATTCAAAAATACATCTGGCACGTTGAGGTGTTAACGATAATAAAGGAGGTAGCAAGTGACCATTGCTATTGTTATAGGCACACATGGTTGGGCTGCAGAGCAGTTGCTTAAAACGGCAGAAATGCTGTTAGGCGAGCAGGAAAACGTCGGCTGGATCGATTTCGTTCCAGGTGAAAATGCCGAAACGCTGATTGAAAAGTACAACGCTCAGTTGGCAAAACTCGACACCACTAAAGGCGTGCTGTTTCTCGTTGATACATGGGGAGGCAGCCCGTTCAATGCTGCCAGCCGCATTGTCGTCGACAAAGAGCATTATGAAGTCATTGCAGGCGTTAACATTCCAATGCTCGTGGAAACGTTAATGGCCCGTGATGATGACCCAAGCTTTGATGAACTGGTGGCGCTGGCAGTAGAAACAGGTCGTGAAGGCGTGAAAGCACTGAAAGCCAAACCGGTTGAAAAAGCCGCGCCAGCACCCGCTGCCGCAGCACCAAAAGCGACTCCAACTCCGGCAAAACCAATGGGACCAAACGACTACATGGTTATTGGCCTTGCGCGTATCGACGACCGTCTGATACACGGTCAGGTCGCCACCCGCTGGACCAAAGAAACCAATGTCTCCCGTATTATTGTTGTTAGTGATGAAGTGGCTGCGGATACCGTTCGTAAGACACTGCTCACCCAGGTTGCACCTCCGGGCGTAACAGCACACGTAGTTGATGTTGCCAAAATGATTCGCGTCTACAACAACCCGAAATATGCTGGCGAACGCGTAATGCTGTTATTTACCAACCCAACAGATGTAGAGCGTCTCGTTGAAGGCGGCGTGAAAATCACCTCTGTTAACGTCGGTGGTATGGCATTCCGTCAGGGTAAAACCCAGGTGAATAACGCGGTTTCGGTTGATGAAAAAGATATCGAGGCGTTCAAGAAACTGAATGCGCGCGGTATTGAGCTGGAAGTCCGTAAGGTTTCCACCGATCCGAAACTGAAAATGATGGATCTGATCAGCAAAATCGATAAGTAACGTATTGTGTTGATTATCACTCAGTTTTCACACTTAAGTCTTACGTAAACAGGAGAAGTACAATGGAGATTACCACTCTTCAAATTGTGCTGGTATTTATCGTAGCCTGTATCGCAGGTATGGGATCAATCCTCGATGAATTTCAGTTTCACCGTCCGCTAATCGCGTGTACCCTGGTGGGTATCGTTCTTGGCGATATGAAAACCGGTATTATTATCGGTGGTACGCTGGAAATGATCGCGCTGGGCTGGATGAACATCGGTGCTGCAGTTGCGCCTGACGCCGCTCTGGCTTCCATCATTTCTACTATTCTGGTTATCGCAGGTCATCAGAGCATTGGTGCAGGTATCGCACTGGCAATCCCTCTGGCCGCTGCGGGCCAGGTACTGACCATCATCGTTCGTACTATTACCGTTGCCTTCCAGCACGCTGCGGATAAGGCTGCTGATAACGGCAACCTGACAGCGATTTCCTGGATCCACGTTTCTTCTCTGTTCCTGCAAGCAATGCGTGTGGCTATTCCGGCCGTCATCGTTGCGCTGTCTGTTGGTACCAGCGAAGTCCAGAACATGCTGAATGCGATTCCGGAAGTGGTGACCAATGGTCTGAATATCGCCGGTGGCATGATCGTGGTGGTTGGTTATGCGATGGTTATCAACATGATGCGTGCTGGCTACCTGATGCCGTTCTTCTACCTCGGCTTCGTAACCGCAGCATTCACCAACTTTAACCTGGTTGCTCTGGGTGTGATTGGTACTGTTATGGCAGTGCTCTACATCCAACTTAGCCCGAAATACAACCGCGTAGCCGGTGCGCCTGCTCAGGCAGCTGGTAACAACGATCTCGATAACGAACTGGACTAACAGGTGAGCGAAATGGTTGATACAACTCAAACTACCACCGAGAAAAAACTCACTCAAAGTGATATTCGTGGCGTCTTCCTGCGTTCTAACCTCTTCCAGGGTTCATGGAACTTCGAACGTATGCAGGCACTGGGTTTCTGCTTCTCTATGGTACCGGCAATTCGTCGCCTCTACCCTGAGAACAACGAAGCTCGTAAACAAGCTATTCGCCGTCACCTGGAGTTCTTTAACACCCAGCCGTTCGTGGCTGCGCCGATTCTCGGCGTAACCCTGGCGCTGGAAGAACAGCGTGCTAATGGCGCAGAGATCGATGACGGTGCTATCAACGGTATCAAAGTCGGTTTGATGGGGCCGCTGGCTGGTGTAGGCGACCCGATCTTCTGGGGAACCGTACGTCCGGTATTTGCAGCACTGGGGGCCGGTATCGCAATGAGCGGCAGCCTGTTAGGTCCGCTGCTGTTCTTCATCTTGTTTAACCTGGTGCGTCTGGCAACCCGTTACTACGGCGTAGCGTATGGTTACTCCAAAGGTATCGATATCGTTAAAGATATGGGTGGTGGCTTCCTGCAAAAACTGACGGAAGGGGCGTCTATCCTCGGCCTGTTTGTCATGGGGGCATTAGTTAACAAGTGGACGCATGTCAACATCCCGCTGGTTGTCTCTCGCATTACTGACCAGACGGGCAAAGAACACGTTACCACTGTCCAGACTATTCTTGACCAGTTAATGCCAGGCCTGGTACCACTGCTGCTGACCTTTGCTTGTATGTGGCTGTTGCGCAAAAAAGTTAACCCGCTGTGGATCATCGTTGGCTTCTTCGTCATCGGTATCGCTGGTTACGCTTGCGGCCTGCTGGGACTGTAAGACTGTTGTACACTACCGGGGCCTTTTGGCCCCGTTTTTTTATCTGGAGGATTAATGACAATCACGGACCTGGTACTGATTCTTTTCATCGCCGCACTCCTGGCCTTCGCGATCTACGATCAGTTCATCATGCCCCGCCGTAACGGCCCCACCCTGCTGGCAATTCCTTTGCTCCGGCGTGGTCGCATCGATAGCGTTATCTTCGTCGGATTGATTGTCATTCTTATCTATAACAACGTCACGAATCATGGCGCGCTAATAACAACATGGTTATTAAGTGCACTGGCTCTGATGGGTTTTTATATATTCTGGATCCGCGTTCCGAAGATCATCTTTAAACAAAAAGGTTTTTTCTTCGCCAATGTCTGGATTGAATATAGCCGAATCAAAGCGATGAACTTGTCGGAAGATGGCGTGTTGGTGATGCAATTAGAACAGCGCCGGCTGTTAATCCGCGTTCGAAATATCGACGATCTGGAAAAAATTTATAAGCTTCTCGTTTCAACTCAATAAGTTATGAATTTAGCCAAAGCTATGTTTAGTGTATTTTTAATAATCAGACATAGCTTAGGCTATATTACCTCTTCCCTTATTTGTTATTTATTTTAACGTTTCATTGATATATAAATCTAAATGAAAATCGTTATCAATAAAGCAATGAAATAATATATTCCAACAGTTGTTTTATATTCTCAAAATATGTTAAGGTTGCGCCCTCATTTGGGGAGTAGCCGATTTCCAGATTCCGGAAATGTACGTGTCAACATACTCGTTGCAAAACGTGGCACGTACGGACTGAACACTTTCAGTCAGGCGAGACCATATGCACATCAATCGCTATGCCTGCATGAACGCGAAAACCCATCGCGGCTTGTTGTTCATGTATGCATGTTTGCTGGGGGCGATGATGTGTTTTATGGATACCCCGGTCAGGACGTTGTCATGAATATCACTGCTACTGTTCTTCTTGCGTTTGGTATGTCGATGGATGCATTTGCTGCATCAATCGGTAAAGGTGCCACCCTCCATAAACCGAAATTTTCTGAAGCATTGCGAACCGGCCTTATTTTTGGTGCCGTCGAAACCCTGACACCGCTGATCGGCTGGGGAATGGGCATGTTAGCCAGCCGGTTTGTCCTTGAATGGAATCACTGGATTGCGTTTGTGCTGCTGATATTCCTCGGCGGGCGAATGATTATTGAGGGTTTTCGTGGCGCAGATGATGAAGATGAAGAGCCGCGCCGTCGGCACGGTTTCTGGCTACTGGTAACCACCGCGATTGCCACCAGCCTGGATGCCATGGCTGTGGGTGTTGGTCTCGCCTTCCTGCAGGTCAACATTATCGCGACCGCATTGGCCATTGGTTGTGCAACCTTGATTATGTCGACATTAGGGATGATGGTTGGTCGCTTTATCGGCTCAATTATTGGGAAAAAAGCGGAAATTCTCGGCGGGCTGGTGCTGATCGGCATCGGCGTCCAGATCCTCTGGACGCACTTCCACGGTTAATAAGAACGCTGCCAGAGGTGAATATTAAAGTCCGTCTGGCAGTCGAACACTTCTTTTGCTGCCAGTGTTTGCCAGACTTCTGGCTTCGCACGCCAGGCAAACGGCGTCATCTGCAATAATGCGACGGCTTCATCACCGCGAAGACGCATCGGATAACACAACTCATCACTCTGCTGTAATGTAAAACCTTCCAGTTGTTCTGCATGTGGTGCATGAAGATGTACTTCATTGTAAATCAGCCCCTTCAGCTCCATCAAATGTCGCGGTCCCGGCGTGGCAGTAATGACCCAGCCGCCAGGCTTCACTACTCGCGCTAATTCTTCTGCTTTACACGGCGCGTAAATACGTATTATGGCGTCCATACTGGTATCGGAAAACGGCAAACGGTGGCTGGAAGCAACACAAAAAGTGACCTGCGGATAGCGTTTCGCCGCCGCTTTTATCGCTACCTTCGAGACATCCAGGCCAAACGTGGTGATTTCGGGCAGCGCATCGGCAAATGCGTGTGTGTAATACCCTTCACCACAGCCAATATCCAGCACCGCTGTGGCCTTTTCATCAAGCCGTTCCCGCAGTTGGGCGACAATTGCATCACGCAGCGGCTGATAATGTCCGGCATCTAAGAATGCGCGGCGTGCTTGCATCATTTCCGCGCTGTCGCCCGGATCACGAGACCGTTTATGCTGAACGGGCAGCAGATTGACATACCCTTCTTTCGCCATATCAAACTGATGTCGCTGGGGACAGATATAGCTGTTTTTTTCACGCGAAAGAGGCTGATGGCAAAGTGGACAGGAAAACGACATGACAACTCCGGCAGGATACTAAAGGCCGCAAGTGTAACGCGAATCACGCGGCGGGCAAATATCCGAACGCCAGGAGCGAAGATAAAGCAAAGTAAAAAGCCTCGCATTCGACGAGGCTTTATAGCGAGATTGAAGCGTATTCACACTTCAGATCAGTGGATTCGATCAGATAGCTGTTACGTTAACAGCTGCCGGACCTTTCTGACCGTCCTGAATTTCGAACTCAACGTTCTGACCTTCAGCCAGAGTTTTGAAACCATTACCCTGGATAGCAGAGAAGTGTACGAACACGTCTTTGCTGCCATCAGCCGGAGTAATGAAGCCAAAACCTTTAGACTCGTTGAACCACTTAACCTGACCTTTAATCTTTGCCATTTGAAAAATTCCTTAGATTGTTTTCTTCGCCCGCAGGCATAACATAGATAAAACTGACACATTACTGCATGAGGCACCAATATAAGGCTCGGCAGAGAAGCGGTATTCAACGTCAACGTGTTTACTCAGGACTTCTTTACTGAAAATGCCACACATAAACAGAACTGTACCTCGTTTAACCCGAAATCTGTTATCACATACAACGTTAATTATGGCAAGCCATTTTTAAACATGTCTCGATCAGACGCACAAATCTCGATACGTCTTCCACTTTTTTTGCACACTTATGCAACGGAATACGCGCCGATATATCATTGTGCTTAACCTTGCCAGTTCAGGCTGATACTTAAACTGGCGTATTTTCTAACATAGTTCAATAAGTTCAGTTGTTCCAGGCCAGTGGGAGAAGTTATTACATAGTGCGTGCAATATCACATTTTTTGCTATGCAATGAATAAAAAGTTATATCACTTTTTCTCATAAAACAGTCAGTTAACGGCTATCGATCACCCCAAAGAGAAGTCAATCGCCAAAGGTATTGTAAATTTAAAATAAGAAAAATTGATGAATGCGCAAAAAAAATCAAGAGAGAAACGTTTCGCTAATAAATAATACCACGCTTAATCACAAATCCGATGTAAACATCCTAATAAATTAATGGGCTAAATATCTTTTTCTGATATCCCGTTACGCAAATAAATAATATGATAATTATTTGAAGTCAGACCAGAGTTTTAATTTGAAGCAGTTGCACCATGACAGTGCGTATAATCAGGATGAATTGAGTAACCCTTCAACGACGGGGTTACTCAAGATTGAGGAAGGATTATCGTTCGGCGACCAGACGAATAATATCTTCGTCTTCAACCGATTTTTGACTCTCAACGGTCTTTTTATCTGCTTTCTCAGGTTCGTTTGCTTCGCACAAACGACGTAACAGAGCATTTTGACGTTTTTGCTGATCCAGCAACGCCTCAAGCAGTTCAATCTGTTCGTTAGTCCGTGAACTGGCACGATTGATAAAAAACCACAAGATAAGCCCGATAAAAAGAACCACCACCGATACAACCAAAGACGCAATGTTCATCACGCCTGAATTTACAACTTCGTTCATTTCACCACCTCTGAGTAGAGGCGCTATTCTACCACTGCTGGAGAGGAAGAAAATCTAGTGCTGAAAAAATGATATCACCACGGGATAAACTGGTTAATGGCACAAATTCCGCTGAAAAATTGTACATCCTGATCGCACATCATGTTGAATACCTGCGCCCAAAGCAGCAAGCAAGCCAACACCACGACAACCAGAACGACCCATCGAAACTTTTTCACTCCAATCTCCGTTTCACCTACCTTATGTCATTAAACTAGCATGCGTTAGTTAAACAGCGCCTAACTATGTCGATATTCGTGCTTTTTCAGAATGAGTCGCTTGCTTCAGCGCATATTGCCGCTACGATTAAGCGAACATAAAAAGAGAAGAGGTTGTAATGCGATTCATCATTCGCACAGTTATGCTGATTGCACTGGTATGGATAGGATTATTACTCAGCGGATATGGCGTTTTGATTGGAAGCAAAGAGAATGCCGCGGGATTAGGTTTGCAATGTACCTATCTGACCGCCAGAGGCACCAGCACGGTACAATACCTGCACACTAAAAGTGGTTTTCTGGGGATAACAGATTGCCCGTTGTTACGTAAAAGCAATATTGTGGTCGATAATGGTTAAGGGTAATAAATAACCAGATTCTCACTCATGAGTAAAATATTCTTATCGCAAGTGCGTTTAATATAACGCCACCTTCAACTTTATTTTTCTCATGCTAAATAAAGAACCTGTCTGTTTGATATTCAGACAGGTTCTTACTCTCATCAGAACGGATAGTCGTGATAACCCATTTGGGCAGAAATTTTGCGCGCCGCGGTATGCAACATTGCGACATATTCCTGTAAACGCTCTTCAGAGAAACGCAACGTCGGGAAGGAGATGCTAAGACCGGCAATGACCACGCCAAAGCGATCAAATACCGGAACCGCAATGCATCGCAGCCCTTCTTCCTGCTCTTCGTTATCTTCGCCATACCCCTGCTCGCGCACCTGGTCCAGAACGGGTAATAACGCTTCTGTACTGGTGATGGTCCGCTCGGTACTGCGTTTATACTCCACGCCCTCAAGAATTTGCTTCACTTCATCGCGATCGCGCCATGCCAGCAGTACCTTACCAATCGCGGTGCTGTACAGCGGATTACGACGCCCAATCCGTGAATACATGCGCAAATTGTACATAGAGTCAATTTTGTGAATGTAAACAATACTGTCTTCGTCCAGTGCGCCGAGGTGGATAGTTTCTTTGGTCAGGCGGGAGATCTCACGCATCTGGATATCTGCGCTACGAATTAAATCGACGTTTTGTAACGCGCGAGCGCCCAGTTCAAACAATTTCAGGGTCAGCGAATATTTCTCCGACTCCCCTTCCTGCGCCACATAACCTAAGGTTTTCATGGTCTGTAAAAAGCGATAAACGGTGCTTTTTGACATCATGACGCGCTGCGACAACTCGGTTATCCCTATTTCGCGCTCTTCACCCAGCGCCTGCAAAATGCCAAAAACTTTTAGCACGGAAGATACAGAATCAGGCTGTTTATCCAGATCTGCGTTAGCCATTTATCACCTCATTGCGAGTGTTTTATAAAAATCAGAACTGTTTTTTATTATAATTTCGCACCAGGGTGGTCGCAATCCATCTTTTGCCGGTTAGTTACAATTCTGCGACATCCACCGTGAATATCAGTGCTAGAATCATACCCCTGTTGATTATTCACCAAAGATATAAAATTCCTATGCCAAAAGTTCAGGCCGACGGCCTGCCATTGCCCCAGCGATACGGTGCGATATTAACCATTGTGATTGGTATTTCGATGGCTGTCCTTGACGGCGCAATCGCCAACGTCGCCCTGCCAACAATCGCCACGGACCTTCATGCCACGCCAGCCAGTTCCATCTGGGTAGTGAACGCCTATCAAATCGCCATTGTCATCTCCCTGCTCTCATTTTCGTTTCTGGGCGATATGTTTGGCTATCGACGTATTTATAAATGCGGTCTGGTCGTTTTTCTGTTGTCTTCACTGTTCTGCGCCCTTTCTGATTCGCTGCAAATGCTCACCCTTGCGCGTGTCATACAAGGTTTCGGCGGTGCAGCGTTGATGAGCGTTAATACCGCACTTATCCGCCTTATCTATCCACAACGTTTTCTGGGTAGAGGGATGGGCATAAACTCGTTTATTGTTGCCGTCTCTTCTGCTGCCGGGCCGACAATTGCTGCAGCAATCCTCTCCATCGCATCCTGGAAATGGTTATTTTTAATCAACGTACCGTTAGGTATTATCGCCCTGCTTCTGGCGATGCGTTTTCTGCCACCCAATGGTTCTCGCGCCAGTAAACCCCGTTTCGACCTGCCCAGCGCCGTGATGAACGCGTTAACCTTCGGCCTGCTTATCACTGCGTTGAGTGGTTTCGCTCAGGGGCAATCGCTGACGTTAATTGCTGCGGAACTGGTGGTAATGGTTGTCGTTGGTATTTTCTTTATTCGCCGCCAGCTTTCTCTTCCCGTACCGCTGCTACCGGTTGATTTACTGCGTATCCCGCTGTTTTCACTTTCTATTTGCACATCTGTTTGCTCTTTCTGCGCACAAATGCTGGCAATGGTTTCCCTGCCCTTTTACCTGCAAACCGTGCTCGGGCGTAGTGAAGTCGAAACAGGTTTACTTCTGACACCGTGGCCGTTAGCAACAATGGTGATGGCTCCGCTGGCAGGCTATTTGATTGAACGCGTACATGCAGGATTGCTGGGTGCTTTAGGGTTGTTCATCATTGCTGCGGGGCTTTTTTCCCTGGTTCTGCTGCCCGCGTCACCTGCGGATATCAATATTATCTGGCCGATGATCTTATGTGGCGCTGGATTTGGCTTATTCCAGTCACCCAATAACCACACCATTATTACCTCCGCTCCGCGCGAACGTAGCGGTGGGGCCAGTGGCATGTTAGGGACGGCTCGTCTATTGGGTCAGAGTAGTGGCGCGGCGCTGGTGGCGCTGATGCTAAATCAGTTTGGTGATAATGGTACGCACGTCTCGCTGATGGCTGCGGCTATTCTGGCAGTGATTGCTGCCTGTGTCAGTGGTTTACGTATCACTCAGCCACGAGCCAGGGCATAATAAATATCCTCCGGCATAGCCGGAGGTTTTTCAAATGCGCCTATAAGGCTCTCTTACCAGCCGCGCCCTAACAGGCGCACACGATCTGACATTTGCATCCAACTTCGTT